>JABDQK010000164.1 GCA_013042255.1 Flavobacteriaceae bacterium
GTTTTCTTACGTGTATCAATCGGGAAAACCAGGAAAAGCAAAATAGAAGAAATAATAAGGTTTACAGGTGTTTTTGCTACAAACCACGCTTCAAATCCAAGGCTGATTCCTATAAGGGCTGAAATATGGAATATCCAGATTACCCAGAGGGCCCAGTAACCGTTTTTTAACTCAGGCATATTCTTGGTTTGAATTCATATCTAGAACGAGATCTCCTACGATTTTTGCGGAAAGAAGGCAAAGCGGGATTCCTCCACCCGGTTGGACAGACCCCCCGCAAAAATAGAGATTCTGAACCTGACGGGTGAAATTGGGATGTCTCAGAAAAGCGGCAAATCTCGAATTGCTGGCTGCACCATACAAGGCGCCGCGGTAAGAGCTTGTATTTTCCTGTATGCCCACAGGATCCAATACGTGTTCTGTAACTATAAGGGGTTCAACAGCTCTCTGGAGACAGGCTGATAATTTCTCGAGAATAAGACTACGTGCCTTGTTTTTAAGGGTAGTCCAGTCCTGTCCGTAGTCACCCGGAGCATTAATCATTACAAACCAGTTTTCGCAGCCCGGAGGAGCATCACCGGGTACGTCCTTTCCTGTGATGTTAACATAGACGGTTGGATCATCAGAAAGTGTTTTATCCTTGAAAATCGATTTGAATTCTCCCTCGTAATCATCGCTGAAAAAGATATTGTGAAGATCGAGATCTTTAAATGTTCCTTTAATTCCCCAATAAAAGATCAGGGCCGAACTGGATCGTTCCTGCTGTAACGTTTTAGTAGGAGCTTTAAGCCCGGGCAACAGACGTTTATAGGTGGGGTAAATATCCATATTGGAAACCACAATATCTGCCGAATAGCTCTTTTTTGAACTGGTGATTCCCTTTGCTTTACCATCTTCCAGGACAATTTCATATACCTTTTCATTAAAATGAAAGCATATGCCCTGATCTTTGGCCAGTTCAAAAAGGCTCATACTGATACGGTGCATCCCCCCTTTGGGAATAAAGGTGCCGTAATGCATTTCCAGATGGGGAATAAGGGACATAATCCCCGGTGTCTGGTACGGAGAAGACCCATTATAAGTGGCATAACGATTAAAAAGTTGTACGAGTTTCGGATTCCTGAAATTCTTTGTATTTACGTCATTAAGCGATTGCATAAGATCCAGCGAATGGAGTTGCAGCATAGCTTTGATAGTCTCCGCACTGAGGTAGGTCTTCAGTTTGTGCAATGAATTTTCGAGGAAAATACCGGCAGTAAGTTCGTATTTTTTCCGATTCCGGCGGAGATAAGCCTTTATGTTAGTCTGACTTTCGCCAAAAAAATCGGCAGCTTCCTTAACGAATAGATCCTGATCCGCATTGACAGAAAAACGGCTCCCGTCTGTCCAGAAATAATTGCAGACTGTATCTTTTCTTGAATATTGGAAATATAAGGCAGGATCGAGCTTATAAAGCTGAAAGATTTCCTCGACAAAATTGGGCATGGTAAACAACGAGGGCCCCAGATCGAAGCGATAACCATCCCGTATAATGGCATGAAGTTTACCTCCGGGATAAGAATTTTGTTCGAAGACATCGACATCATATCCCAGTTTGCGGATTCTAAGCGCTGAAGCTAAACCCGCAATACCCGAGCCAATCACTATGGCTTTTGGCATGGATCTTATTTCTTAAAGTATTTAAAGGGAACCCATAGCATACCAAAACACTCCCCATCTTCCTTGCCGAGATGCTTGTGATGCATCTTATGGGCACGCCGTACACCTCTTGCATACCAGTTGTTGGCGTTTCTGAAAATCTTAAACCGCTGATGGATAAATATATCATGGACCAGGAAATAGGTCGCGCCATAAGCCATGATGCCAAATCCGATAGGGTAGCCATACCAGAATTCACTATTCCCCGCCAGAAGAATAAAACTCATGCTCACAACAGCATAAAAGATAAAAAAGGTATCATTTCGTTCAAACCAGGAGTCGTGGTCTTTCCTATGGTGGTCCCTGTGCAGGCTCCAGAGAAATCCGTGCATTACATATTTATGGGTAAACCAGGCCATAAATTCCATAATGCCGAATGTGATAAAAAAAATTAAGATCCAGAGTGCTATTTCCATCATTACTGATTATACCAGTTTTAATTTATAATTTACGTATGAAGTGGCCAATAATCCAAATTTTTGATAATTCGGGACCCTGATCCGCGCATTTTTAATTTCTAGCGACGGGGTCCGCTGCAGTTTTCTCAATAGCTGATAATAGTATTTATACGCCGTATAGACGCCAAATTTAGCATCATTTGGCAGTTTTGCGATTCCCTCATATCCCTTTCTGAAATCTTCCTTAATTTCCTCAACAATGCGGGTTTTTGAATCCTCGTCCAGCTGAAGCAGATTAGTGTTGGGGAAATACGACCTTTCCAGGAGTTCGTAATCGGCTTTTAGATCCCTTAGAAAATTAACTTTCTGGAAGGCCGAACCCAGAGCCATTGCAGAATCCTTCAGGGCTTGGTATTGCTGATCATCTCCCTTGACAAACACCCTGAGGCACATCAGGCCTACCACGTCTGCCGACCCATAGATATATTCCTTAAACTCTTCGTGAGTTGCATATACTTTTTTATCAAGATCCATTCTCATGCTCTTCATGAAGGAATCTACCAGGTGACGGGGAATTCCATATTGATGAAAAGTATGCTGAAATGAGTTTAGGATGGGATTAAGGCTGATTTTATTCTTCAAACTGTTATCCAGTTCTTTTTCAAAAGCCTTAAAAAGTTCTTCTTTGTTGTAGTCGTGGAAGGAATCTACAATTTCATCAGCAAAGCGAACAAATCCATAAATATTATAAATGTCCTTCCTGATAGATGGAGCAAGCATCTTGGTCGCAAGGGCGAAGGAAGTGCTATAAGACTGGGTAACAATCTTACTGCACTCAAATGATACGGTGTCGAAAATTGACTTCATGAATTGATAATTACTTTTGTTGACGTATGAGTTCGGAAACCAATTTACCCGAAATCAGCGACGGTGGCACCCCCGGACCCGGAACGGTTAATTGTCCGGTGAAATAGAGATCTTTTACTTTATTACTTTTGAGACCCGGTCTCAGAAAAGCAGTTTGCAAAAGGGTGTTGGCCATCCCGTATGCGTTACCCTTATAGGAATTATACTGCTCCTTAAAGTCATTGACACAAAAGGACTCTTTAAATATAATATTATTTTTTAGCTGTTGACTGGTGCGTTCTTCCAGCCTGTTTATGATAACATCGAAGTACTGTTCCCTCAATTCATCGTTATCTTCCAGATCAGGAGCAATGGGAACGAGAAAAAAACCAGTTTCATAACCTTCCGGTGCCATGGAGGCATCGGTCACAGAGGGAAAGTTCACATAAAAAAGAGGCTCTGTAGGCCATTTAGGATCGTCATAAATCTCCTCTGCATGTCGCTCAAAATCCGTATCGAAAAACAAATTGTGGTGTTCTATATTCTTTAATTTCTTATCAAATCCAACGTAGAATAAGAGGGAAGATGGTGCAAAGGTTTTTCTTTCCCAATAGGCCTCTGAGTATTGTCGGTACTGCGGATCTAATAGTGTTTCCGAGTGGTGATAGTCTGCTCCGGTTAGAACAAAATCGGCCCTTACGATCTGCCGGTTAACCTCAATGCCATCAACCTTGCCTTTGGTGACCCTGATTTTCTCAACCGGGTATCCTGTATGGATCTGCACGCCGAGCTCTTCCGCCAGGGCCTTCATCCCCTCAATAATTTTATACATCCCCCCTTTGGGATGCCATGTACCGAGACCAAAATCGGCAAAATTCATAAAACTGTAAAAAGAAGGAGTTTTACTGGGTTTTGCCCCAAGGAAAAGTACCGGAAATTCCAGAGTAGCTATAAGTTTGGGATTCTTAAACTGTTTCCGAACCTGCCCGCTTATCGTTTTAAAAAATTGATCAACTCTTAAAGCCGTCTCCTTGGTCACTAATTCAAAGGGTGACAGACCGGGACGATAGACTATTTTATTGATGGCGATATTGTAATTCTCCTGAGCCTTGGCGATAAATTTTCGGAGGTGTACAGAACTTCCTGGTTCAATACGTTCAAATTCTTCGCAAATTTTGTCCATACTGTCCCCTATGGTGATCACATCATCTGAGAAAAATATCTTATAGGCCGGACTCAACTTATCAAGCTGATAATAATCTGCGGTGCTCTTTCCAAAATCGTTGAAAAAGCGTTCAAAAATGTCGGGCATCCAGTACCAGCTGGGGCCAATGTCAAAAGTGAAACCATCTCTAACAAGTTGTCTCGCTCTACCACCTACGGTTTTGTTTTTTTCGAAAACATCCACCTCAAATCCTGCCTTGGCCAGATAGCAGGCCGCAGAAAGAGAGGAAAAACCAGATCCTATGATTACAACTTTCTTACTCATGATAATCAAAACGTACCATTATTGAGATATTATTACAGGGCAGCGGCCAGGTGTTCAACAGATTCAAATGCCCTGATGTGACCAGGAAGTTTATCCTCGGTAAGGAACTGTGTTTGTCTGCCAAGTATCCATAACCTGGAGGCTCCATCCGGACTGAGAATTTCATTGAAATCGTCTATATATTGGTCCAAACCATCTTTAGTTGGGATTACGGTAAAATAGGACAGGAAATGGAGATTATTGTAGTATTTCTGAAGGTCTGTCAGACTTTCAAGAGGCATGGTCTGCCCCAGATAAATAGTCTTGTATCCGCGGAGTAATAGTTCATAATTTACGAAGAGCAATCCAATTTCATGGATTTCATTTTCAGGAAGGAACAAGACAAATACTTTATCTTCCCTACTGGGTTCAACCGCCTGTATTTTCTCTGTGCTGGTGTAAATTTTTTGTTTAATCAGATTAGTGATAAAATGTTCATGGGAAGGACTGATGGTATCCGTTTGCCAGAGTAGGCCCAATTCATTGAGAAGGGGAATAAAAACTTCCCAGAAAATTTCCCGGAAAGAACGCTCTGCTACCAGACTATTATAGGTCTTTTGAAAAAGAGGCAGATCAAAATTGATCATGGATAACTTAAAAGCATTGATAGCATGACTTTTAGTACTGTTGTTCGCTACCAGTTCCCTTACCACTATAGGCAACTCATCCTCGGAGATCTTGGCGATCTTCGAAATCTTATACCCACTGTTGTACAGCAGGGTTATGTTTAACAGCTTTTGTAAACTTGCTAAACTGTAAGTGCGGATATTTGTCGCAGTACGTTCCGGACTTAATAGGTTGTACCTTTTTTCCCAAATACGAATAGTATGGGCCTTAATACCGGACAGATTTTCCAGGTCCCTAATACTAAAGAATTTTTTTACGTTGTTCATTTTATATCACTAAAAGTTAAACAAAGTTACAATTTTTTGATAGTGATACTTCTAAGAGGAACGTTAAAATTTTGTAGAAACAGATGATTTTTTGTCTCGACATTACGAAAATCGAAGTCGGGATGCTAAAAAGTACGATCGGGATGAAAGGAGTCCAGAGGCATGGACAAAGGTTGATCTGAAATAAGTTCTGAAACGAGTTTACCAGTTGCCGGACCCAGGCTCCATCCCATCATGGCATGACCTGTGGCCACCGTCAGGTTGGTAAAGCCCGAAGTCCGCCCAATATACGGAAGTCCGTCTGGACTCACTGGCCTTAGACCACATCGTGCCGTGCCTCTCTCTTCCTCCGTAATCCTAATGGTGGGATAATACTCTTCAGCAGCCCTGGCTATGGCATTTACTCTTTCTTTACGGATAAAACTGTTGATTCCCGAGAATTCCATGGTTCCTGCAAATCGGGTAAAATGCGTCATAGGGGTCACAGCTACCTTGGCTTCCATGAGGATGGCCGGTAGGAGAACTCCTATATCTCTTTTCACATTAATCCTGTATCCTTTTCCGGGCTGAAGGAGCATTCTAATCCCGAGGTTTTTAAGCAGAGCTGAAGTCCAGGATCCGCCTGCCAGCACCACTTCATCAGTACTATAGGATGCTTTGTCCGTGATAGTTTTGGTAATTTGTTTGGCACTCTGACTAAAGCCGATTACGCTTTCATTTGATCTGATCACTACCCCTTGCACCCTCAGGTACATTTTGAGACGGTTCATGATCTCGTTCGGAGAAGTATGTGCGTCGCACAAATAATGTACAGCCCCATCAATGTCTGGACTGAGGTTAGGCTGCAACTTATCCAGTTCAGCGCGTGTAAGTTCTGTAACTTCCAGGCCTTCGTCGGCAGCCCTCCTGGCGACCTCTTTTTCATGCAGGCATTCCTTCCGGGTTTTGTACAACATCAACAAGCCCTTTTTCTCAAGTTGGAAGGCTCCTATTTCGCCGGATTCGTGCATCTCCGAATACAATTCCTTGCTCAGTAAATTTATATCCTTGATCAGAGGAATGGCCTTCTCAACATGGGCGCGGGTAGATGATTTATTAAAAGCCCAGGCCCATCGGATAAAATCAGAATTCAGTCTGGGTTTCATGTAAAACGGACTACTGCTGTTGAACATCCATTTAATTCCTTTAGCCATCATACCAGGAGAGGCGAGGGGAATGATATGACTTGGTGTAAGATAACCGGCATTGACATAGGAAGCACCGCTATCCATATTCGATTTGTCAATTACAGTGACTTCATGCCCTTCCTTCTGCAAAAAATACGCACAGCTCAGACCAATAATACCGCCACCTACAATCAGAATGCTTTTGCCCATCTTTTACAGCTGAAACATTTTAGTTTTAAAAGTGTCACTAAAATAGGGAATTGATAAAATCGGACTCAAAAAAAACCGCCTTTCTTTTTGTAATAAAAGAAAAGCGGTTAAAAGTGCCCACGACTGGAGTCGAACCAGCACGTCCTTGCGAACACTACCCCCTCAAGGTAGCGTGTCTACCAATTCCACCACGTGGGCAAAAAGGAATTTTTGGTGGGCAAAGATAGAAACCTATTTGGTATCCTCCAATTTAATAAGGAATGAATTAAAAGCATTTTTTAACCGATCCCTAATCATATTGAATTTCTGATATCTCAAGTGTCAACCAATGATATTCACCCTCTTCCAGATCCCAGAGGATTTCCGACTTATCGGGAATCTCAATTCCATTGAAGGTTTTAAAAGATAGATTTTTGATCACCCATTTCTCTAATTTGGCATTTTCGCCTGTTTCCATATATCGCATGGCTTCAAAAGCAACTGGTTCTGCCTTTTCATTAAAGGAAAAAATACCTGATACACTTTGATCTCCATAGGTAAAATCGGCTCTCGCCTTATGAGTTCCGATTGATTCCCAGCTAATGTAGGGTTCATGCAATGCGGAAGGAAACCAAATCATTTCTGCGAGGAACCTGGTCATACTTGCCTCGTCAATTCCTCTTTCATTTTCGGCCCTAACTACCGGTATCAGGGAGAGTAGAGAAATATCCATACGTCCCTTCCCCCTAATAAGTTTATCCCGACCACTAAGAAAAACAGGACCGAGCATCTGTACCCTGGTTTTCCATATAAATCCGGGATCCTTTATAGAAAACCACTGTTCGGCCTGAAAGGACATCCATTTTCCATCTGGCCGGGTCCTCATCTCTCCCTTTTGGGTTAAGTATACTTTTGAAATTGAATTTGATGTACCTATTCCTGCATTTTTTAACCAGTCGGCTACAATAGGAGGAAGTGCTTTTTCTGGTTTGGAAACTACCGATTTTTCTATACTTACCTCCTGAAGGTTATTTAAAAGTTTTACTTCGCTATCTACTTTTTTATTAAAGAAAAATTCCCCCATACCCGGAATAATGACTAACAGCAGCAAAAGGTTGACCCATGTACCGTATTTGGCATCAGCCCAGGAAATTGCAATCAGGATTTGTGAGATTATGATAGCCAGAAGGCCCAGCCATGGCCATAGCTTATGATTAAAATACATAGTGAAGGCTGTGAGGAAGAAGAGTAAGAAGGACAAGAGCCAGATAAGACCATGTACACGTCCAAACTGCCCACTTAACATAGGATATTGACCAATTCCAAAGGCTTTCAGGAATCCGAGTAGGTGGATAAGACCGTGAACCAGCAGCAGTATGGCCAGCAATAGTTTCACCTTTTATTTATTACTTAATTTTGATGAGTGTCAGCTATCCAGAATATTCTGTAATTCCTCACTATCCATCACGTATTCAGTGACTTTAAATACTTCTTTTCTGCTTTCGCGGAAATCCTTCACAAAATCAGACATGCTTGTTTCTAGTTTCCCATGCCGGCTAAGGAATTCACTTTCCGAAATTCTTCCTTTTCCTTCCAGAAAATCAGCGATTACACCTAAATGATCAGTTGTATTTTGGTGGAGTTCATAACAGCTAATGGCTAGGTCGTGTTCTTTTTTGCGAATTCCGGCCACGCGATCCAGGTTTTCTTTTTTAGTGATCCAGATCAGGTATTTTTCAATGAGTTGCTGTAGAAAACGGATATCATCCTTATAAAATTCCAGATCTGATCTCCAGTGTTTTACCAGAATATACAATTCCTGCCAATTCGTTTTTCTTTCTTCGCTGGTGTTTGAAGTAAGGCCTGAGTTACCCATTGTCGTCTTATTTATTATTTACCTTAAAGATATCTATGTCAGGGAGTATTTATTATGATTTATGTCATATTTGAAATGCCCTATGCTTTGATAATCCTCCCGTCTTCCATCTCTATGATTCGGTCTGTACTTTTGGCAAAATCAAGGTCGTGTGTTACCACCAGCAGGGACAGTCCCTGTTCTTCTTTTAACCTTTTGAATATCTTTAGCACATTATCTGCGTTGTAACTATCGAGGTTTCCCGTGGGCTCATCTCCCATCAGGATGGTTGGATTGTTTATGAGTGCCCTGGCAATGGCAACTCTTTGTTTTTCTCCTCCTGAGATCCTCGAGGCCCTTTTGGATGCCAGATTGCCGATATTGAGCATTTCGAGTTTTTCCATGGCATCCCTTTTAATTTCATGGTGTGATTTTACTGCCAGTTTTTTTGCTGGGAGCATAACGTTTTCCAGCACCGAAAATTCTGACAGGAGATAATGAAATTGGAAGACAAAGCCTATGTGTTGATTCCTGATCCTGGAAAGCTTCTGGTGTGATTTTCCGGTGACAAGCTCATTATTGAGGTACAATTCTCCTGTATAGTCTGTATCCATAGTGGAGAGGATATACAAAAGTGTGGATTTTCCCGATCCTGATTTTCCCATAATTGAGGCGAACTCTCCTTCCTCCACCTTAAAGCTGATATCTTTCAACACATGAAAATCTACCGGTTTCCGAAAGATTTTATTGATTAGCCTTGCTTCCAGTACATGTTTCATGAGCCTGTCTTAATTTCCCCGGATGATTCTTACCGGATCTATTTTTCTTGCTTTGTTCGAAGGGAGATATCCCGCCACAAAAGTGGACAACAGAGCAAAAACAATTCCTATCACGTAATAGCTGAACTGCATATTTACAGGAAAGGTCGTGATGGTAGGAAGGGCCTCCGTATCGAAAGGCAATTGGTCTATAAAAACCGAAAGACCAAATCCTACTATTAGTCCGAGTATTCCCCCGAGCAGGCCGATAATCATAGCCTGACTCATAAAAATCAGCTGAACATCACTCCCCGAGAACCCGGTAGCCTTGAGGATGGCTATATCATTCATCTTTTCATAAATTAGCATATTCAGGATGTTGTATATTCCGAAACCGGCAACAATCAACAGGGTTATTGAGACGGCATAAGTGATGAGGTTTCTGATGTCTGAGCCGGTCTCAAACTGAGCATTGGCCGTGTTGATGTCTGTTGCCTTGATGTCGAATTGTTTTTCAAGTTTTTTTGACATTGGAAGTGCCTCAGCAAGGTCGTGGAGTTTAACGTTGATATCAGTGATATAATTCTGGGCTTCACCACTGATTCGCTGTACCGTACTGAGGTTGGCATAACTTTGAATGTTGTCGATCTCAGCAATACCACTTTGGTATATGCCCACAATCTTTAGTGGGAAAACCGATCCTTTTACAGTGCTTACCTGAACCCTGTCGCCAACGCCCAGGGACATCTTTTTTGCGAGTCCGGCACCCAGAAGTATACCGTTTTCAAGGTTTCGCAGGGCTTCCGGACTTCCATCGATGATATAGTCCCTGAAATTTGACAGCCTCACTTCTTCCATAATGTCTATACCTGTAAGGTTTCCTCCCAACTCAATAGAGCCTGACAAATAAAAGATCTGCGCCCTCATCTGTGGTGTGGCTCCCCTTACTCCTTTGTCCTTTTTAAGGTAATCTAATATGGGTAATGCATTGTGAATTTTTAGCTGACTCTGCTTTGGTTTTACAGAGTGTACCACATTGAGGGAGTTTTCAAAATCCTTGTATAGGGAAACAGGTTGCTTTTCTGAAGGTTCAATCTCATTGTATAGATGAATGTGAGGTGTTTGATTCAGAATAAGGTCGTCCAGCATCTGGTTAAGTCCGGTCATAAAGCTCACCAGGGTTATATATGCCCCGATTCCAAAGGTTACCCCCAGGGATGCCGTAACGGTCGACTTCATCTTGGTAAGAAGATGGGTTTTGGCAATATTCAGTATGACTTTCCAATTCGTCATTGAGAAGGTTTAATCAAATAGGTAGTCTCGTCAATTCCCGAAATGATTTCTACTCGTTCGAGATCCTGGATCCCGATTTCTACGGACACCATCCCGTTATCGGTTTCAACCAGGCTGTCATTGATCAGATATTCCTTGGGAATCACCAGGGCATTTTTTTTCTGATCGATTATAATATTCCCCTCCCCAGACAAACCAGGATAAAGTGTAGAGGGAGGATTATCAAAAAGGGCCTCCACTTTAAACGTTTGTGATCGTTCGTCTTTTTTTGGATAGATCTTACTTACAACTGCCTTAAATACTTTTGAGGGATATGCATCTAAACTTATTACGACGCGCTGTCCTGTGCTTAGTTTTACGATATCCACCTCATCGACCAACATCTCGATAATAAAATTTGATGAACTTCCAACGGAAGCAACGGGTTCCATTGTAGTTACTATCTCACCCGGATTTTTATATAGAGCGTAAACGGTGCCGTTGATTTTACTTACGATACTAAAATCACTGGCGGTGATCCTGGAAGTTCTGTAATTATTTTTTGCCTGCCTGTATCTGGTTTCCAATTCGTTTTTTGTTTGTGCATATGCACTGGTTTTAAGACTGAGGTTGTTACGGGAAAGCTCAAAAGCTAATTTGCGATTGTCGTATTCTGCCCGGGCTCCAATACCTTGTTCCCAAAGTTTTTTCTGCCTGAAATAGTTAAGGGAATCATTCGCGAACTGCAGGGATGCAGCTTCAATCTGTTCCTTAAGGCTTTCAAGTACAGCGTTGTTCCCCAGGTAGTTCTGTTCGGCTAATTCGAGCGATAATCGGGCATTCTCCATATTTAGTTTTGGAGTGTTATTAATGATTTGTGCTATCGCTTCACCTCTTTGGATGGTATCACCTTCTTCGACCAGATTTTTGTCGAGGATTCCACCTACGGCTGCATAGGCAAGATAGAGACTATCTGGCTGGATGGTAACGGAAGAATACACAGATTCTGTGATGGAGGTCTTTTCCGGTTTTATTTTATCACGTGAATCACCACAGTTTGCAATAAAAATAGTCCCCAGGGAAAGTACGCCCAATTTAAAAATCGAAGTTGCTAGTCGTCGGTTCATCGATTGTGTTTTAACAAAAATAAGCTTGAATTTAACCTGAGACCTATGATATTTATCAGATTAACCTAAAGAGGCAATTCCTTAAGAAAAATAATTGTATTTTTAAGTAGGACAATTTTATGATCTATCCCTGTTGTTTTAGTTTCGAATTTTGTCAGAATATGACAGGAATGTTAGTTAAAAACTCGGGAGCCTGATAATTGTCATAGAAATGATCAGGACTCCTTTCTATCTTGAACCTATAAAATAAATTCATTGTATGACTATCAATATTCAATACCTGCACATGCCTACCAGTGAGGCCATGAATGAATTATTAACCCACAAACTTGAGAAGCTCAGCGTCAAATATGATTGGATCATCAGCACGGATGTTTATTTCAAACTCGCAAATGACCCGAGGGGAAAAAACAAGGTTTGTGAAATGAAGATGGAGGTGCCCGGCCCCAGGATTTTTGCTACTTCCACAGAGGATAACTTTGAAAAGGCTGCGGCCCAGACCCTCAAGGATATAGAACGTCAACTAAAGAAACGCAAGGCTATTTATTCAAAACACTGATATTCTTACATACATAATTCTCAATATTTGTCCTTAAGAGGAAATATTTCTCCTGGGTAGCTGTCTACAGGGTGCAAATAACTTTCAAGCCTGTATTAGTAATTCTACAGGTATGATTCAAGTATCCCGACGATATCCTTTTTCTGTAAAACCCCGGACTGTCGCCACATGGGTTTGCCTTCTTTGAAGACGATCATGGTAGGAACCCCTCGTACCTGGTATTTAGCAGCAAGGGAAGGATTTTTGTCCACGTCAATTTTGATGATTTTGACAGAATCACCCATTGATTCCTTTACTTCCTTCAGGATAGGGGCAAGTACTTTACAGGGGCCACACCAGTCTGCATAGAAGTCTACCAGGACAGGTGTCGCAGAGGTTACGATCTTTTTAAAGTTACTTTTCATTATTAACAATTGTAGCGCAAAACTATTCAAAAAAATATGAGGGGGAACTGATTAATATCATACTTCGAGTCTAACAAAAAATGTACCTTTAAGAGACATATTAAATAGAGTCTACATGAGAAAGATAGTGGTGCCAACTGATTTTTCAGATAATGCCTACAATGCATTGGTGTATGCCTGTGAGATCTTCAAATACGAACGAAGTGAAATTTACATTCTCCACGCCTTTGCCGATGAGGTATATCAATTGGGAAATATCACGGACCGCAAAGTACTCGAAACGAAAAAAGCAGAAATTGAACAAAGGTCAGCTCAATCCCTGAAGGGGGTACTTGAGAAAATCAAAGCGTATTCTCCAAATCCCAGACATTCTGTATCTACCATCCCGGCTTTCGGCTCTTTAATAGACGAAGTGAATGATTTGGTGAACCGGGAAAATATTGACATTGTTGTCATGGGAACAAGAGGCGCGGCTAATGACCGCAGCATTACTTTTGGGAGTAATACCCTGATGGTGATGAAGTATATACAATGTCCGGTCTTGGCGATTCCAGAAAACTATGAATATCATCCACCCCGCGAATTATTGTTTCCAACCAATTACCTGATCCCATATAAAAGGAGAGAGCTGAAATTGCTTTGTGAACTAACAGGTTCATTCCGCTCGAACATACATATGTTGTATATCGATCCCATGAAAAAACCCTCCCTGAGGCAGGAAGACAATAAGGAATTTCTAAAAAACGAATTACGCAAGGCCAATTTAACGTTTGAGACTACCGAAGAAAAAGACAAAACGATGGCTATATCCAAATATATAGTTCATCAGAATATAGACATGCTGGTTATGGTCAATACCCGGCACTCTCATCTTGAGGATATGTTGATGCCTTCTACGGTAAACACCCTCGGACTGCATATCAAAATCCCATTTTTGATACTACAGAATATCGCCCGTTAACATTAAAAAGACTAAGATGAAAACGATTATTCTCCCTACTGATTTTTCAAAGAATGCGTATAATGCAGTTTCCTATGCTCTTGAATTTTTTAAGAAGGAAGAATGCAGGTTTATTCTTCTTAACACTTATACTCCGGCCATTTATCAATCGGAGTATATACTGCATAGTCCCGGGCAGATTGGGTTGGGGGATGTTTATCAATCCTTTTCCATGGAACATCTGGATGAACTCAAGAAAAAGCTGGAACGACGATTTAAAAATCCGAAACACAGCTTTGTCACCCATTCCGTTTTTAACCTCCTGGTGGATGAGATTATTGACCTAGCTAAAAAAGAAGAGGTAGACATGGTTGTCATGGGCACACAGGGAGCCACCGGAGCTAAAGAAATATTTCTGGGTTCTCATACCGTTCATGTGATCAAAAAAGCACCATGTCCGGTTATGGCAATTCCCGCCAATTACAAATATGAAAAGCCTGAAGCTATTCTGTTTCCAACCGATTACGAGATCGACTATGAGCATACAAAGTTGTCTGTATTGATGGATCTTGTTAGCCGGCATAAAGCGAAAATTAATATTCTTCACGTTTCAACCGGTTTTGAGCTTAACGAGAAGCAGAAAAAGAATAAACATAGTTTGTCTGAAATGTTCCGTGATCTCACACATGAGTTTCACGATGTACCCAGTCAGGAAATTATCGAAGGGATCAACGGTTTTAAAGCGAAATCCAGGGTAGACCTCCTGGCAATGATCCAGAACAAACACACCTTTTTGGAACGATTATTCATTGAACCCGTTATTAAAAAGATAGGTTTTCATGTGACCATCCCTTTCCTCGTATTGCCGCATCCTAATGAATAAGGGTATTTCGATCCGCTACAAGCACATTTTGGATTATGGAAGAGAATACAATAGAGATCAGGAAGTCTTCGGGAGAACGGGTACCCTTCTCTTCCCTTAAACTCGCGGATTCACTTCACAATAGTGGGGCAGATAAAAATACAGTCAAAAACATCATTGAGAAAGTTAAGGAGGAGCTTTATCCTGGAATCAGTACCCGTGAAATCTACAACAGGGCTTATGCCATGTTAAAGAAAAAACGACCTTTATATGCCTCCAAATACAAATTGAAAAAGGCTATTTATGAACTCGGCCCTACCGGATTTCCCTTCGAGAAATTTATCAGCACTTTGTTGCAGTTTTCGGGTTATGACACCCAAATAGGGGAAATAGTAAAAGGCCATTGTGTATCCCACGAGATCGATGTGCTGGCAAAGAAAAATGGCCGGACATTTCTGATAGAATGCAAATTCCATGGGGAAGAGGGACGAAAATGCAATGTAAAAGTACCCTTATATATACACTCCAGGTTTAAGGATGTTAAGGCTGCGAATAGTGAAAAAATTTCCGGGTTGAAGAAACCGGATGAGGGATGGGTGGTCACGAATACGCGTTTTACGAAAGACGCTGTAGACTACGGAACATGTGCCGGACTCTATTTATTGAGCTGGGACTATCCCAGGGATGACGGGTTAAAAAACAGAATAGACCGACTTGCTTTATATCCGATAACTGTTTCCACCCTGCTTTCAAAAAGAGAGAAACAATTTCTTCTAAGCAGGGATATAGTGCTGTTCAGACAACTCTTAAAAGACACTTTCTATCTGGATCATCTAGGGGTTTCCGATACCCGAAAAGCCCGGATTTTAAAAGAGGTTGAGCAACTATGTCAAATTTAAGAATAACTCGGAACGATGGTAAGGATCAAGTTTTTAGGGGCTGCTCAAACCGTGACAGGTTCAAAATTTCATTTGTCTTACAATGAGCTCGATGTACTGATCGATTGCGGGATGTTCCAGGGCCTTAAAGAACTGAGAGAACTGAATTGGCAACCATTAGAGGTAGATATACCCTCGGTTAAATATGTTTTGCTAACACATGGACATTTAGACCATACAGGGTATTTGCCCCGACTCCTGAAACAAGGTTTTAAAGGTAAAATCCTGGGAACAGCACCAACCTTGGCTATCACCGAAATAATTCTCAGGGACAGCGCTAAAATACATGAAGAAGAAGCCGAAAAGGCGAATAAAGAAGGCTATTCGAGACACCACCCTGCTTTGCCCTTCTATACGCTTGAGGAAGCAGAGGAGATCATCAGACGCTTTAGCAGTGTACCCCTAGATCAATGGCAGGACCTTGGACATGAGGTTAAAGTGAAGTACACCCATAATGGGCATATTCTTGGAGCTACTTATATTGCAGTAAATGCAGGAGGGAAGGACTTTCTTTTTTCAGGTGATATTGGAAGGCCCGACGATCTGCTTCTGAGGGATCCCGTTAAACCGAAATGGGCTGATTATCTGTTTCTCGAAAGTACCTATGGAGACAGACAACACCCTGATGAGGACGTTGAAATTCTGCTGGTTGATCTGGTCCAAAAAACAATTATAGATGGAGGTATCCTGCTGATACCCTCATTTGCCGTTGAAAGATTGCAACTACTCATGTTCATTCTGTGGAGGTTGTATCAGAAAAATCGCATTCCGGGCATTCCCATTTTTATTGATAGTCCCATGGGCTCTGATGTCTTAAATGTCTTTAGGGAATACCCTGCATGGCATAAGCTTTCAGATCCCGATTTTAAGGCAATGTGCAAACACATGACCCTCGTGAGCAGCTACAGAGATACCTGGAATACCATAGATGACCCGCGACCTAAAATTGTGATCGCCGGGAGCGGTATGCTCACCGGAGGGCGTATTCTGACCTACCTGACAAAAAAACTTGAGAAAAATAACACCACCATTCTCCTGGTAGGATACCAGGCAGAAGGAACCCGGGGAAGAAAGTTGTTGGAAGGGGAGAAGGAGCTGAAAATCTATGGGAAATTCTATCAGGTTGAAGCCTCTATTGTTCATTTGGAGAGTCTTTCAGCTCATGCAGATCAGGGTGAACTCATATCCTGGCTCAAAGATATCCGTAATATCCCGGAACAGGTTTTTTTAATACATGGCGAAATGACAGCTATGGAGGGGTTTAAGGAAAAAATTGAATCGGCCTATGGTTGGTCGGTACGCATCCCGGAATTGCAGGAGTCTGTGACTTTATTGTAATGAGGTAATATTATTTCGATTTAAAAAATATACAATTTATAATAACATAAAATCAGATAAAATGGAAGAAGAAGGAGTAGTATATGACGACATTGGTTTAGATGCCCTGCACCAGGAGTCCAGAAAGTGGATTTCGCAACTCGACTTTACTTCAGATGAGATAGATTTTTTTGATCATCTGTTGCATTCTTATGTTTTTGAACCCGATACGCCTGCCTTATTTGAAACTCTGCAGGGACAGCAGAAGGATATGGCAGTTTCAAGGAAGAAGTGTAAGGTTTTAAGGCAAGCTTTACAGGAACACGAGAACAAATTGGGTGGATTATTGGAAATTTCAAGTGAAACGCTCGATGCTGCTTATAAAAAGCAGCACCTGGGCCTGAAACATCAGATGGAGGGTTGTATGGCCCATTACCAGAATTTAAAAGCTGATATATTTTCCTACGGTCAAAAAGTTTTGAAAAAAAGACACAGGAAGGATCGCTAGATCGTGTGTATGATATTTATCATATGAAAAATTAGCCAATCCGTGTAATTTGCAGAGTTGAACAAATTATATAGCCCGGGAATACTGGAAATTTTCTCATTTTGACGGAAGATAGAAGTATGCTCCTGCAGGTTGGGAAATCAAAAAGTATAGTCATGAAAAAAATGTATTGGGTATTTCTCGCATTAATTATGGCATGTTCGGAAGCCGAGATTGTCAGTACCTGGAAAAATCCGGATATAGTTATTTTTGATGCCAATAAGGTATTGATTGTAGGGATGACTCCAAACGAGGATTCCCGAATTGAATTTGAAACTGAGATGCTGGAGAAATTTACCGATCACGGTGTTGAGGCAATGAGGAGTATTGATCTTTTCGATGTGGATTTTACAAACTCGGTAAGGACCGAATCAGAACTTGATGATGTAGAACAAAGGTTACTCGACAAGGATTTTGATGCTATTCTTTTCACAAAAATATTAGGTTCTGAAAACAGACAGACACTTTCCAGAAAATTATCGGATCTCGATCGCAATAATGCAAGGTTTAAAGAAGATTATCTGGGTCACCAGAACATTTACTATGAGGACGAGTATTACCAACAGTTTACGGTCTATTTTGTAGAAACCTCTCTTTATTGTATATGTGTGGATAAGGAAAGAGAATTGATCTGGCGGGGTGTTCTTGAGGTTCCGGACCCGATTGAAGCCGAAAAGACAATCAGAGAATACACCGAAATCGTAGTCTCAGCCATGGAGATGGAAGAACTCATTTTCAGGAAAGAGAATTAAATTCAATTATTTAATAATAAGAACCCTAATCAACCGATTTGTGACCCCTATAAAAGCGGGGCAAAAATTCGGGCCAATCCCTCTTTGATTTTGTGGAACAGAGGTCTTTTGTAAAATTCTTCAGCTATCAGTTCCCTGCTTTCACCACAATCTTTAATAAAATTTTCCTTCAACGTTTTGGCAATATGGGAATCGTAAAGCATGGCGTTAACCTCATAATTGTGTTCGAAACTCCGCACATCGATATTTGCCGTTCCTACTGACGCTACATCATCGTCACTAATCAGAATTTTGGAATGGAGAAAGCCATGGGAAAAAAGAAAAATCCGTATGCCTGCCTTCAGAAATGAATCGAAATAGGATTGCACTGTCCAGTCTACAAGCTTACTATCGCTTTGCTCCGATATAAGCAGTCGAACATCCACTCCACTCAAAGCTGCGATCTGAAGAGCCTTCAGGATTTCACCACTCGGGATGATATAAGGATTGACGATATAAAGGTATTTCCGCGCCTCATTGATGATCGCCAGGTAGGATTGCTCAATATTAGGGAAAACATCATCAGGGCCGCTGGGTACCACCTGTACTACAGTATTTTCCTTGCCATCGTGTTCTTCCGCCGAACAGATCTCAATGTCATCTTTTTTCTCTGTGACCATAAACCAGTCAGACGCAAAAATGTGCTCCATATAGGCTACGGCCGGTCCTTTGATAGCCAGATGCATGTCGTGCCATCTGCCCAGATCGGGGTCTCCCTTAAAATATCGATCAGAGATGTTGATCCCTCCGGTAAAGGCGATTTTCCCATCAATTATAGTAACCTTTCGATGATTTCTGTAATTCAGTGATGATAGGAACCGGCCAAATCGAAATGGTAGAAATGGGTAAACTTCTACCCCTATCGCTTTTAATTTTTTAATATAGGATCTGCTTAGCGTATAACTCCCAACCCCGTCATAAATCAATTTCACCGTTACCCCTTCTTTTACTTTTTTCTCTAAAAGCCAAAGCAGTTTTGTGGTTAGCTCACCCTCCTCAAAAATATAGTACTGTAGATAAATATAATTTTCAGCCATTTCCATGGCCTTGAAAATGTTGTGAAAAGTAAGTTTGCCATCTTCCAGAAGCGTCACGGCGTTCTTATCGGTAGGAGCGTAATCACTCACAGACTCAATGAGCGTCATCAATTTCCTGTACTTAGGACTGGAGGTATTTTGCAAAATGGAATTCGGAAAAGATGGTATTTGCAGAGCATCTTTTCTAAGGCGTGAAAGTCTTTTCTTCCGCCGGTTGCGTCCTAGCATAATGTAAAGCAGGATTCCCCCCACAGGGATGGTAAAAATGGTCAGGAGCCAGGCCAGGGTTTTGGAAGGTTTCACCCCGTTAATCAGTAGACCAATCACCAGAACCAGGGCGATTAAGATATAAAGTGTAACCAGGGCAAATACAAGCATAGTGCCGGGGAAATTAATTAGGTGTGCTCCCTGCTGCTTAAAAGTAATACAGATAATTGACAAATAGAGTAGGGATCTCA
>JABDQK010000191.1 GCA_013042255.1 Flavobacteriaceae bacterium
CTGCAAGTCGATCTGCATGAGTTGATTTTCGTCTAATACCTTATACCTGATCAGATTGGTTCCCTCAATATATTTTTCTTCCGGATTAACGCTTACATCCAGATCGTAAAAAAGAAGGTCCCACCATGCCCTTTCGGGCGTTATACTGCCCCTTAAGCTGTCCTGAAGGGTAAATGCCTGTTGTTGAGTGTACGATGCAGAAAGAAAAAGCAGGCATATGGTTAAGGAGACTAAACTTCTCATAAGTCGGGTTTTATAAATCAGGTTGTTTTTCCAGGATATGGCCGTATTCACTTCCTTTTAGGATAGAAGTCATGTCGTTTGTGTTTAAAAGGTCTATCAGGCATTGTTTTTTGTCGCTGCAATTGCGGTAATACGATTTGGTAATAAGGTATCCCATGGCATAGCCAAGGTCGGCGGGTCTGTCTTCTATTGATCCTCCATTGTACATCCAGAGTGAAAGATCTTCAGTATAAAGGTCGCGTTTAAATTCCTTCAGGATGGTATCTAAATTGGAGGCAGTATTCAAATACTCGAGTTGGGCCGATTCTATTGGTATACCCGAGGATAGTTCGCTTAGAAAATCGCAAACCCCTTCCTCGATAACTTTGTGCAGGACAGTGTCTTCGTGCTCCCGATCTGTATAATTCTGTTGAAAATGCATCAATTCATGCAGGATAAGCTGAGGGAGGTCTTCCATATTCATTATGGCTCCTTTTTGCCAGTCGTTGAGTTCTTGCAGAGGCATGGATGCGGACCTTCCGTACATATCCCCTCCTATAAAAAGCCCCATTTCCGTGGCAGTTCCCCCTGAATTCAAGAGGCCCGGAACAATATAGACTTTAGGGAATACAGCATCGGGATATAGTGTTTTAAATGTTTTCATAGCTCTGGCAGCCTTATTTTTAAGGCCTTCCAGACTATCATTGCTCAGATGAGACATTAAATAGGTATAATATTCCGGCGCACCATTGATCATTTGCCCGTACATATTGTCGAGGTTGTAGTAGCGAATTGCGTAATAATCTCTGATTTCGGGAGGGCCTTCAAGAATATAATCCTTGAGAATGACACGGGCACTGTCAGGATTTGCCTTTGCCTTTTTAAAGTAGGGCCAAAACTGGTCCATGGCACGTGTTTCCAGGGCAAAGTTCGAGATTTTATGCAGGACTTTCTTCAGGGAATCGAGTCGGAGGTTTAGTTGTTGTATCTGGGAGTTTTTAACGTTCACCAGACCCGGGAATTTTCTCAATACAGTTGGATTAGCCATCCCGTGATCTATCGCCTTATGGAGCAAGATTATAGCTGAATCATTTTTATTCGCCAAATGATATAAAGTGGCTGCTTCAACATAGATTTGAGCAGATTGAAGGTCTGTATTGACTTCGATGAGCCTGGCTGCCAATTCAGCGTGTTTTCCACTTTTTTCCAGTCGTTCATAATCATCAAATACCGTGTTCAGATCCTTTAATTCCTTTGGGGGTGAAAAAGACTTCTTGTCGTCAGGTACCTGACGACAGTTAAAAAGCAGAAATGACAGAGCTGCAAGCCCAGCCAGATAATAGGTCTGATTGAAAACTTTCATTTCAGTTAATTCCTGAAAATTGCATTGGGAAAAACAACAGGACTCTCAAATCCGTCTTCACTAACTGCCGAAACACCAAAGAAAAAATTATCGATAACGATTCCTTCAAGGGTAAATTCTGTAACATCACCTACATATCGACTATGATCCCAGGTGGGGGAGGTGGTATCCCTCCAATAGACTTTATAACCCGCTGCACCGTCAGACCTGCTCCATTTCAGGATAGCCGAAGGCTCCACAATACCGCCAATCTGAACTTCTGCAGGAGAGGGTGGCGCCCATGCAATAGAGGCCAGATTAATGGCATTGACCGCTGTTAGTTTAGCAGCATAGTCGAAATTTACGTGTTCCAGTACATCGCCATAGGCGATGCCATCCTCCACACGGATATCCTGATGCTGCTGGGTATAGTTTTCATGGGCTTCCATAATTCGGATTCCCGCATAACCCTGATCGTTAAAGGGTCTGTGGTGGCCGCCTCTGCCAAAGCGATCGAGACGATAGATCATCATGGGATTCATTTCCGGCATATAGGTCTTAGTAGTCTTATGGACATACCTGGCCAATTGCCTGGAAATTCCATCAACTTCTCCCCCGTAAAACCTGCGGGATCTTCTCTGCCTTTCGGTTTCTGTAGGCGGAACAGGCTCTGAAAATATTCTGAAGTCCCTGTTGCTTACCACTCCGTCAACCCCTTTGATATTCCCGATCATATCATTATTGAGAACGCCTATGATATCCCATCCCTTTTCTTTGGCATATGCAGCCAGTGATTTACCTCCGAATAGCCCCTGTTCTTCTCCTGAGAGGCCAACATAGATCACGCTGTTCTCGAATTTGTATTTGGATAATACCCTGGCAGCTTCTATGGTGCCCGCCATCCCACTGGCATTGTCATTGGCCCCGGGAGAATCATCGGTGAAGTTCGTGGGATCGCTCACCCTGGAGTCAATGTCACCACTCATGATGATATATCTATTGGGATATTTGGTTCCTTTCTGTACCGCGACAACATTCACCACCATAACGTCTTTGACAATACGCTGGTTCTCTCCTTTTTTTACTAATTCCTTTTGATAAAAAACATCAAGGCAGTTGTCGCACTGAGAGGAAATCTTTTCTAATTCGCTTTTGATCCATCGCCGGGCTGCACCTATGCCTCTTGTTGCTGAGGTGGTATCACTGAGCGTATGCCTGGTGCCAAATCCGACTAAAGTAGTTATATCGGCTTCAATTCTGTCGGCGGAAACCGCATCGATAATATTATAGATCTCGCCGGATGATTGCGCAAATGAACTAAAGGTCATCAAACATAAAAGGGAAAAGAACAAATGTTTCATAATAGTTTTTTTCTGTATTTTTTTTCAAACCAGACTGCGTGGAAATAACACAAGGGCCCCAAGAGGGCATAAAAGAATCCTGGTGCACCAAAGGTAATGCCTACTTTTAAAATACCTAGTAGAATTGAAAGAATTGCCGTAAGTACGTACAAAGAAAAATGCTGGGCGGAAAATAGCAGGTCTACAGACCTGCCGAGGGTCCTGGTCTTTTGGTATGCTCGATAATACATAAGGGCATAACACAGGAATATCAGTGCAAAACCAAAACCATACATAACAAAAAGGGCGCTTAATTCATCAGCTGTTATAGATTTCACCCCCATCCAGGAATTGATCAGCGATTTTAATGGGAATACATAATACAGTACCACAAAAAGCAGGATCGAATTAAAAGTTATGATCCAATTGTCGATATAAGAGGTTTTCCTGAAAAAATTATAATGGACTTTCCAGAGGACCACCAAAACAAAGAAACTAACCCCAAAACTGATAAAATTTGATGCTTTAGCTCCTATGAGTTGTAGGCTTTCATCCATATCGAGGGTCACAACCATAAGAGTAGCTGCGAAGGCGAAAACGCCATCACTAAAAGCCTCAACCCTATCCGAATTATGCAGGAATTTCATATTAATTATCTGGAATTTCTGCCACCATCAATAATAAATTGGAAATCGCGTTTGTTGCCAGGCGCGTAATCGTTCCGATTTCCCCTTCCGAAAAATCAGCGAAGAGTTCCCAGGAATTGTCCTTCCCAGGGGTGTAACGGAACAACTGATTTCCTTGTCCGGCAAGTACTGAACCATCGATCAGCCAGCACATATCCTGTACGCCTTCCGGCAAAGTTGTAATAATCCGCGTTGCCCCCGAAACCGGATCCATCGATTTTAAAATCATCTCATGATCTTCGTTACTGATAAAACTTATCAATGCAGTGTTGGGAATTTTGTGCAGCGATCTTCCCACATTTCTCTGAAAAGTATAGTTAGTATGGTCCTGTAGGTTGGAGACTACCAGATCCATGCGGTTCTCGACCAGCACTGTTGATACCAGGATGTCCTCACTAAACCAGAGATGATACCCCACTTTGAGGTCTTTTATCACAGGCTGCGAACGCCCTGTTTTCCATTTATACTCATAGAGTAACTGTTTTCCGTCCAGGTCAAGACGAATGGCGCTAAAATTCTGACTCCCCGGAATTTTTAATGGGGAGTATTCACTGCCTTTGGGGGTATTGGTTTTCCAAATAATACTGTCTTTATTAAGGGCATATGCCGCGATATCTGTTTGTTCGTTTCGCGTAGAAGAAAAAAGCACCAGATTGTCATTGTAAAATGAAGGCTGGTTATCATATCCGGGATTGTTGGAGATAT
>JABDQK010000193.1 GCA_013042255.1 Flavobacteriaceae bacterium
TGATAAGGCGCCTGTCTATATTGATATAGAGTTCATCCCCCATACCTCCGGAACCGGAATCAGCCTGAGAAGCAGGCTGGGACGAGAGGGAATTTTTTACTTTCTGAATCGATTTTGCAAAGCGTTCGGGGGTGATAGGTTTTACGAGATAATCTACAATAGCCTCGTATTCGTAGGCCTCAATGGCAAAATTGGTATCGGAAGTTGTCAGGACGACTTTCGGTGGATTCTTGAGCGTTTGTACAAAATCGATACCCGTAAATCCCGGCATATGGATGTCGAGAAATACCAGGTCTATATTTTGCTGGTTGAGGAATTTTATAGCATCTATTGCATTGGGAAACTCCTCGATGACATCCAGTTCTGGGGTATTGGCGCATAATTGGGAAACAATAGCCCTTGCGGTTGCCTCATCGTCTATGATTATACAGGTCATGGTCAAATGGTCTTTAGGTAGGTTTCAATGGTTTTTAAAATCGATTCGAATGCTGCAGAATTGTGGGTATTGCCCTCTTTTAATTCCTCTTCGTATTCCACGGCGATCCCATAGCCCTGCTCAAGGCCAAGAATATTGAGTTTGTGTTTTAGTTTGTGAACGATCAGGGCTGTATCCTGAAAACGTTCTTCCTTCAAAGTAATGTAATACTCTTCCTTTTCGCCCGGAAATTCGTCCTTTAAGATAGTGATAAATTTATCTTCAAAAGCTTTGTCATCTCCGGCCAGTTGTTTGATATATGAAAGATTAGGTTGTTCCAAGATCATTTATTTAAGGTGAAATAAAAGGTCGTTCCTTCCCCTACTTTACTGTTGAGCCAGATCTCACCCTGGTAGAGGTCAACGATCTTTTTTACGATGGAAAGGCCAATTCCTGTTGACCGTTCTTCTGAGCCGATAGACTGGAAGATCTTAAAGATCTTATCGTGATATTCTTTGGGGATCCCAACTCCATTGTCACGAACGTAAAATTCCCAAATATCTTTCTTTTCAGTAACACCAATTGAGACAATACCTTCCGATTTATCGATGTTGATCACGGCATTGCTGATCAGGTTCTGGAACAGCTGGTGCATTTTAGTGGCGTCGGCCTGAAGGGTAGGGAGGGGGTCCATGATGATCACACTGACGTGTTCAGGAATGAAGATGATCTCCCTGATGTCGTTGACCACCTGGTTGAGGTCTACAGGTTTTTTTTCCAGGGTCTCGCTTTTGATACTCGAATATTTTAAGATCCCGTCTATGAGTTTATCCATCCCCTCTACTTTTTCCTGCATCATCTGCAGGTTGTAGACCCCGGTCTCATCCAGCAGGTCTATGTAATCGTCATGAAGCCAGGTAGCGAGGGTACTGATGCTCCTCAGCGGCGATTTTAGATCGTGTGATACTATATGGGCGTATTCCTGCAGGCCCTTGTTGCTTTCCTCCAATTCGGCGAGGAGTTCTTCTTTTTGCAGTTCCAGGTTTTTCTGAGTGGTAATGTCGAGATGGATCCCTATAGATCCCACAACTTTACCGGTTTCATCGTACCTGGGCGCCCCACTTAATAGCCAGTGATTGGTTTGTCCTGATTTGATCACTACTTTTACCTCATAGGAATCAGATTTACCCTTCAGCCGTTCCTTCCCCTTTTCTTCAATCAGGTTTTTCTCATGAACTTTGAGGATCTCACTAGCTTTCTGCCCCAATAATTCTTTTTCTGAATACCCGCTCATTTTACAAAAACTCTGGTTCACCAATTGGATTACATCCTTATTGTCTACCTCTATAAGCCCGAGATTCATATTGGCAATAATGCTCCAGTATTTTTCTTTCTGATTTTCGAGGTTAGTTTTGTAGTTCTTTCGGATAGTGACATCATTATAGGTCCAGAGATGTCCTTTGTAGACACCATTGTTGAAAATGGGAATGTAATCCCGTTCGAGGATTCTGCCGTCTTTCATTTCCAGTTCATCAGACAGCACCAGTTTTCTGGATTTCAGTATCTCGTCTATGCGTTTGACAAAAGCTTTAGGGTCCTTAAAGTGATGCTTGCTCTCTTCAGCGGCATTGGAGCAATCAGCCCCTTTCAGTTGTTCCGGGGACACAGGGATCTCGAAGAGATCACAAAACATCTGGTTGGTCAGGGAGATCTTCCGGTCCTCATTTTCAAGTAAGACACCGGTTTGGAGATTGGATATAAGAGTCGCCAGGCGGTTTTCGGAAGCCTTGATCTGTTCTTCTGCCTCTTTTTCCTTGGTGATATCCTCAACGATGGCCACTTCGTAAGCGATTTTTCCTTCGGGATCTCTGACTGCACTTACCGAAGTCTTTGTGGTTAGTGTATCACCCGATTTTTTAATAAATCGCTTGATCACCGAATAGTTTTCCAGTTTACCCTGAATCATTTTCTCGTGTAATTCCTGACTTACCTCTTCATCCTCAGGATCAGAAATGGCATTTACGGTGACTTCTTTTAACTCACTTTCACTGTATCCCAGCAAGTTTGCAAAGGCTTTATTGGCCCTTATGAATTTACTGTTTACAGTCAGCACAATCCCAAGGGGGGAATTCTCAACGATGATATCCAGTTGTTTTTTCTGCTCAGACAACAGGGCTTCCACTTCACTTTCCTTAGTGATGTCCCTGATGATACCCTGTGCTGCAATGGGGTTTCTGTCCTTGTCGTAGATCAGGCTGCTGTTGACCTGGACGAAACGTACAGATTTGTCCTTTACTACGATCTTCGCCCTGTAATTTTTCAGCGTACCTACTTCGTACAGTTTTTTGAATGATTCTTTGGTGTATTCCAGGAATTCCGGGTGGACCAATTGACTCAGATTGATGGATTCTTTAGTATGGTCGTATCCCAAAAGTTGTTTGGCCGCGGCGTTCATTCGGATAACCTGTCCATTGATGTCCATCACCAGGTAGGGATCCACGATGTTTATAAAGACACCTTCGAGTTCGGAGGTCTTTTCGCTCAACAGGTTTTCGAGTCGGGCATTGGTTTCTTTGAGTTGCCTGGAAGTATCATATAGTTCCTGAGATTTCTCTTCCAGGATCATCTCAGCCTGCCGCCTTGCTTTTTTCTGGCGTTCAAGCGCCTTTTTTAGCAAAGAGACTTCTTTACTATCCATTTTGGAGAATGTCAAATTTTACTTGAGTACCATCTTCTTTCAACAATTCATAGGAGATTTGAGCCGATTCATTAAAATGTGTGAATGTTTTCTCCATAAGTCCGTGTGCCAGGCTATAAAGTCCGCGTGAAGACGAATAGATCATGGAGAGACTGTTCTCGCTTTGCTCCACGACAGTAAAAGTGGGAAGTTCCGCATCAGGGTACAGTTTTTTCACATGCACATGGATATGGTCCTCTATTGAGATGAGGAGGGCCAGGGGCGACTTGTAGTTTTTGATGATCTCGGGATGAGCTTTGCCTAAACTGTCAAACAGGTACAGGCCGAAGGTATGTAGTAGATCGTTTGCCGGCATTTTTACCGTCTTACTCAGGTTGGTCAGCAAGGAGACCATTTCGTTAAATTCGTATGTACCGACAGAGGTATAGATCCCTTCTGATTGGAGGTTCGATTCTTCTATGATCTGGTCTGTAACTTCCAGCCCAAAGGTTTCCTCCACCATTTCGAGAAACTCTGTAAAAACAATTCCTTTCATAAATTTTATAACTGCCTACAATGTAAGAAAATTACCACCTGAGGAAAAAAATATGTTGTGAAAGCACCAGTTTCATTAGGCTTTGACCAGTTCATTGATCTCCCAATAGGCTATCACTTTTTGTATCTTATCCTCGTAATCCTCGTATTTAAGGGGCTTTATGATATATCCTGCAATCCCGGTGCGATAACATTCAAGCAGGTCGGCCCGGTTCTGGGATGTTGTCAAAATGATGGTAGGCAAATATTTTAAAGCGGGATCCTTTTTCAGGATTTGTAGAAATTCTATCCCGTTCATTCTGGGCATATTGAGGTCCAGAAAAATAATATCGGGAAGTTGATCAGGTCCATTGAGTATATCAAGGGCTTCTTCTCCGTTTTTAGCCTGTACAATAGTATGTTTCACAGGTAACTTGGAGGCCGTTCTGTTGAGCTTCATCGATTCAATAGCATCATCTTCTATAAAGAGTATAGTCATCACTTTATGTTTTATGGAATAGATAAAGTTCTGAGAATTTGTCTGTTTTAAAAGACAACTGTAGGTGAATGAAACTTAAGTGTAGACGAATGGTCGATCTCTGTAGATGAGGCATGGCCGGTTTTCTCATAGTTATTCCTCTGCCTCTGACCTGTCTTTTCTTAGCATTTCAAGGAATCTTTTGTTTGCCTCGATGCCTTTTTCCGTCAAATACGGATAAATTAGACTGAAATGGGATTCCATTCCTTTGAGGACCAGATCATCATCATAGCCCTTTATCCGGGCATATGAGATCCAGAAATGGGTGTTTCTCCATTGATGTGCAGCTAGCTCATCGTACAGACCGGGAAATTCTTCAGGTTCCGGTTTCATATAACCCATCCCTATGGCCAGGTAATTTACTCCCTTGATCATTTTTAAGGCCTCTTCTATCTGCTCTTTGATCAATTTGCTGTTTTCCGGATACGACTTCAGGATATTGGGCGTATCGAGGAAGAAAAAGCAAAACTGTTGCTGGAAGACAAAAAAGCTTTTGGTGATCGTCAGGCCTTCACCATCCATGATAAAAGTTTGATTCCCGTAGACATCTTCAACCAAAACCTCGGTCATATAGTCGAAGATCGCTTTTACAAGGTCTTTTTTAGTGGCATAATGGTAGTTGAAATTACTGAGGCTTATCCCACTTTTCTTTGCAATATCCTGATTGCGAACGCTGTGGATCCCCGATTCATTAAAGAGTTCTACTGCGGCAAGGATGATCTTCTTTTTCGTTTTATTCAATGGCATAGTATCTCTGGTTAAGAGCTGAGTTAAGTTTATATACTATATATCGTTTTATTTAGATAATTAGTGTATGATATACTAATATTATTTTCACATAGTCTTTTAAGAAAAAGGATGGAAGTACGTGGGAGACTAAATAATGAGATCAATACCTTTTATACTATACAATACATTAGTATATTTGCCCCGCAAAAAAGAGAGGTCGCGTAGCTCAGCTGGATAGAGCATCTGCCTTCTAAGCAGACGGTCACAGGTTCGAATCCTGTCGCGATCAC
>JABDQK010000194.1 GCA_013042255.1 Flavobacteriaceae bacterium
GTAGGGGCTATTGTAGAAAAGCCGGTGGTGAGGAATGGAGAAATTGTCGTGGGCAAAACAATGAAATTAACACTAGCCTGTGATCACAGAACAGTTGATGGAGCTACCGGAGCTCAATTCCTTCAGACCCTCAGGGCATATATGGAAAATCCCGTAACTATGCTGGCCTGATGTATTTGGTCAATATTAAATGAACCGTAAAAAAAGCATTCAATTAAGGCCTGAATGCTTTTTTTATAAACCAAAATTAATTTCAATGCAAAGAATTTATTTCCTACTCTTTTTAGGCTTAATACTAGGAGCATGTAAGGCAACTAAAAAAACTGTAATCGATGTAGCTAATTTCTCTTCCTCCCAACAGATGGAAGCTCATATGAATTATCTCGCTTCCAATGACTTAAAAGGGAGGGATACAGGTTCAGATGGGATAGAACTTGCTGCCGGGTTTATAATGGACTTTTTAAAAGCGCAGGAGATTGAACCTTATTTCGAATCCTACCAGGACACTTTGGATAATTTTACTCCAGTTGCATACAATATTGTTGGTGTTATCCCTGGAAATGATCCCGCATTAGAAAAGGAATTTGTACTAATCGGAGCTCACTACGATCACATCGGAATTGGCAGGGTTAAGGAGGGCGACTCCATAGCTAACGGAGCTAATGATAATGCCAGTGGTACTTCTACCGTGCTTGAACTGGCTCGGTACTTCGCCAAAGCGAAAACGAATAAACGCAGCCTTGTATTTGCATGGTTTAGTGCTGAAGAGAAAGGCCTTAGAGGGTCCGATCATCTGGCTAAAAAAATGAAAGCTGAAGGAATAGACCTGTATACTGTCCTGAATTACGAGATGACCGGAGTTCCCATGATAGGGAAAGACCACCTTGTATACGTCAGTGGGTACAACAAATCAAATATTGCTGAGATAAGCAATTCCTATGCAGGTGAAAAGGTCGTGGGATTTCTCCCTACCGCAGAGGAGTTTAATCTTTTTATGCGCTCGGATAACTATCCCTTTTACAAAGCCTTTCAGATTCCGGCTCACACTTTTGCGACCTTCGATTTTACAAATTTTGACCACTATCATCAGGTAGGGGACGAGGCAGATCTGATGGATTTTGCTCATATGGCCAGGGTGGTAAATAAAATGATTCCTGCAATTGAAGGGATAGTCAATGCAGAGAACAAAGAAATAATTCTAAAGTAATGGCAAAGGTAATTATCACTGGCTGTAGCAGAGGAATCGGGTATCAGCTCGCTCAATTGTTCACAGCCGCCGGGCACGAGGTCTTGGCCTTATCAAGAAACGAAGAGCCCATTAAAGCTCTGAACCTTAGCAACCTGCAGTGCTTCCCTTTTGATATTTCCAAAGAAGATTCCCTGGCAGCTGTCAGCGATTTTATCAAAAAACACTGGAAAGAGGTCGATATCCTTATCCATAACGCAGGTATGCTTGTGAACCAGCCCTTTTTGAAAACTACTACCGAAATGTTTGAGGAAGTATATAAAGTTAATGTATTTGGTGTTGCTGCCTTGACAAGGACGGTTTTGCCATTTATGACTACGGAGGGGCACGTGGTAACCATAAGTTCCATGGGTGGAGTTCAGGGAAGTGCAAAATTCCCGGGCCTGTCTGCCTATAGTTCCAGCAAAGGGGCTGTAATTACGCTTACTGAATTACTGGCAGAGGAGTTTAAAGAAACCGGCCCTTCATTTAATGTTCTGGCCCTGGGAGCCGTTCAGACCGAGATGCTGGAAGAAGCATTTCCGGGATATCAGGCACCGCTTAATGCAGCCGAGATGGCTGCTTACATATTGGACTTTGCACTAAATGGTCATTCCTACTACAATGGCAAACTCCTGCAGGTTAGTAATTCCACTCCCTGAGAAAAGGCATTTCATAGCTGTTAAAGGCTATAACGTAATGTGTTGTTGTCAGTGCGGTTTACCAGCTTGACTTTTATCCTTGGACTAAGTTTTCACTATTAATTTACCTTATAAAGAACAACTAATTCCAGAACCTTTATTTTTGTCCTAATGGATTCCGTTTTACAAAAGTATTTGCCGGAGCATGCTATAGGCCCCTGTTTTGAATTGATCAGGACGTATTCTGTAAATCTCAAAGTGGTAAATGAAAGAGTGACACGGCATGGAGATTACCGACTACTGCCCGATGGCAGTCATCAGATAACGGTAAATGCAAACCTTAACCCGTATCGTTTTCTTATTACATTGGTCCATGAGATAGCCCACCTTGTTGCCTTCGAAAAGTATGGAAGACGGATTAAACCACATGGGAAAGAGTGGAAATATTCATTTCAGCAACTGATGCTCCCGTTTTTACGGCCACAAATTTTTCCGTCGACACTTTTACCCCTTCTGGCGAATCATTTCCGGAATCCAAAGGCCAGTAGTACTACGGATGCTAATTTGTCTATAGCTTTGAAGCAATTTGATCCCCCGGGCGAAGAATCCTTGTTATATGAACTCCCTCCGGGTAGCATCTTTCGGATAAAAAATGGTCGTATCTTTAAAAAGGGTCAGCGAAAGATAAAAAGATATCAATGTATGGAACTGAAATCAGGTCGTATGTACCTGTTTCAACCCAATGCTGAAGTAAGAATAGTGAATGAAAAATCTTATGAAAAATAAAAACTACTATGCCGTTTTAATGGCCGGGGGTGTCGGATCCCGATTCTGGCCAGTAAGTACTACGGAAAACCCAAAACAGTTCCACGACATGCTGGGAACAGGGGACACGCTGATACAGCGAACGTTTAAGCGCCTTAATACTTTTGTCCCGACGGAGAATATCTTAATTCTAACCAATGAAAGATACAACGATCTGGTGCTGGAACAATTACCACAGATCGAACCCGGACAAGTTGTTTTGGAACCTGCCATGCGAAATACAGCTCCCTGTATTCTCTACGCTGCGCTCAAAATTCAGAAAATGAACCCGGATGGGGTGATGATCGTTGCTCCCAGTGATCACTGGATCGAAAATGAAGAAGCCTTTGGTAGGGATGTACAGCGATGTTTTCAAATCTGTGAAACTGAAGAAGCACTTTGTACTCTGGGAATCAAACCCTCATTTCCCAATACAGGTTTTGGATATATCGAATACGATAAACAAAGTACCGATGATCTTAAGCCGGTGGCACAGTTCAGGGAAAAACCAGACTATCAAACCGCTAAGTCCTTCCTTGAGCAGGGGAATTTTTTATGGAATGCAGGTATTTTTATGTGGAGTGTAAAGACCATAATTAAGGCTTTTCAAAAATACCAGCCCGAACAGTACCAGCTTTTTGAAAAAGGGATTCCATCTTACAATACGGAAAAGGAAGGTGATTTTATCAGGCAATACTATCCCGAGGCAGAGAATGTCTCTATAGATTATGCAATCCTCGAACGGTCCGACACTATTTATGTCCTACCTGCTAGTTTCGACTGGAATGACCTAGGAACCTGGGGATCCCTCTATGATAAGCTGGATAAAGATTCCAATGACAACGCGGTAGTAAATGGTAAATTACTGGAGATGGAATCCAGAGGGAACATGGTTCGTTTACCCAAAGGTAAAATTGCCGTAATTGACGGCTTAGAAGATTTTATTATTGTGGATAAGGAAGATGTATTGTTGATTGTTCCCAAGACAAAGGAACAGGATATAAAGGCAATTGTTTCAAAAACAAAAGCTAAATTTGGTGAGCAATATACTTAAGGATAAACTCAATTATGGATACAGGGAATGACCCTAATAAGGATATTGATTTAGAGGGGGTTGAGGAAGTTAAAAAGGAGATCAAGGGTGCACTTGGATCTACCAAACAATTCCTTAGGGAGCTTTTAGATATACGGAAAAATACGGATAGGGAAAGTACGAAGGAAGCCATCATCGCCGATATCCCCTTCAAAGGTCATACGGCCTGGATCCTGGTCTGTTCCATTTTTATTGCCTCCATAGGGTTAAATGCCAATTCAACTGCAGTAGTCATAGGGGCCATGCTTATTAGTCCGCTTATGGGCCCCATTCTGGGTATTGGCTTGTCTTTGGCAGTTAATGACATTGATACCCTTAAGCGCGCACTCCGAAATTTTACAGTGATGGTGGTTCTAAGTGTATTAACTGCCTATCTCTTTTTTGAGTTTTTTCCCCTGAGGGACGAATCTTCAGAACTACTCGCCCGTACAAAACCGGATATCAGGGATGTACTGATTGCATTTTTTGGTGGTTTGGCCCTCGTAATTGCCCGAGCAAAGAAAGGAACCGTTGCCAGTGTCATTTTTGGAGTAGCTATTGCCACTGCACTTATGCCACCTTTATGTACTGTTGGATTTGGCCTGGCTATCGGAAATTTTGCGTTCGCCGGTGGGGCGATGTATCTTTTTATGATCAATACGATCTTTATTGGCCTTGCAACTTTCCTGGTACTTAAGCTGCTGCGGTTTCCCATGGTGAAATATGCAAATTCTACAAAAAGGCGTTTTATTGCGCGAATTGCTTCTCTTGTAGCAATACTGGTCATGATTCCTGCAGGTTTCACCTTTTACAATGTATTTCAGGAATCCCGATTTATGAATCAGGCAAATGATTTGATACACAACACAATTGACCTGTATCAGTTTAAAAACAGAGGTCGATTTATGAATAATCTTACCATAATTGACTATAATCCCAATGGGATTTCTACTATTGAACTGGTTACAATGGGGGACGAATCTATTCCGGAAAATGTGATCGCTACCTGGGAAAACCAAATGGCATCATATTCCAAACTACAGAATACAGAACTGAAAATTCTTCAGGGCGGACAGGATGATTCTGAGCAGATGTTAAACTATGTCAATGAACTCTACGAAGCTAAAAAATCAGAGTTGCTCAGCAAAGATGAGCGGATCAGACTCCTGGAACAGGAACTGACGGAGTTGAGCAGTTTTGCCAGGAAACAGATTCCCTTCACAGATATAAGCGCCGAAGCTCAAAGTCAGTATGAAAACCTGGAGAAATTGTCTTTTTCCTACATGGTCACCACCGATTTTAAGTCGCTCGACACCATTCCCGTATTTGAGGTAAAATGGAAGGAAGGCATTCAAATAGACCAGCTCAATACAGATTTGAAGAAGTTAAATGAATGGCTAAAGATCAGGCTAAAAGACTCAAAAGTGCTGGTTAAGGTAAGCCAGGATTAATTGCGCTCTTCAATATACATTTGCCTCACCTTTTTAAAGAGCTCTGAGGAGTAAACAAAGTTGGTCACTGCAGCGTTATCGGTTTTAAAGATCTCCTTGTTAGAGCCTTCCCATTCTTTAAATCCGTCTTTCAGGAAAATAATTTTTTCTCCGATCTCCATTACGGAATTCATGTCGTGACTATTGATCACTGTTGTGATATCGTACTCCTGGGTAATTTCCTGGATGAGGTTGTCTATTAATATAGCCGTTTTAGGATCGAGACCCGAATTGGGTTCATCACAAAACAGGTACTTTGGATTCATCACAATGGCCCTGGCAATCGCAACCCTTTTTTTCATTCCTCCGGATATCTCTGAAGGGTATTTGTGATTGGCGTCGACAAGGTTAACTCTTTTAAGTACAAAGTTGACCCGGTCTAACATTTCAGATTTCGATTGTTTTGTAAACATATCCAACGGAAACATGACATTCCCCTCTACAGTCATGGAGTCGAATAATGCACTTCCCTGAAAGACCATCCCCATTTCCTGCCTGAGATCACTTCGTTCCCGTGGTCCCAGTTCAGAATAGATCCTGCCGTCATAACTTATGGTACCTTCATCAGGTTTGAAGAGACCCAGCAGGCATTTGATAAATACCGTTTTCCCCGAACCACTCTGGCCAATAATCAGATTTGTCTTTCCTTTTTCAAAAGTAGAACTGATCCCTTTCAGGACATGGCTCTCGCCAAACGACTTGTGTAAGTTTTGTACTTCTATCATCAGCCTAATAACAATTGAGTGAGGATATAATTTAAAATGATAATCACAACACTGGTCCAGACAAAAGCCGTGGTACTCGCTTTGCCAACCTCAAGGGCTCCTCCTTTCATAAAGTACCCGTGGTAGGATGGGACAGTCGCAATAATGAATGCAAACACAACAGATTTAATAAAAGAATATGTGACATGAAAAGGGATAAAATCGAGTTGCAGACCTTCTACAAAATCGGCGCTGGAGCTAAACCCACCAAAAACCCCTGCAATCCATCCCCCGAAGATTCCAATATACATCGCAATGGCGACCACAAAAGGATAAAAGAACATGGCTATAATCTTGGGAAATACCAGGTAGTTCAGGGAATTGACGCCCATGACTTCCAACGCATCAATTTGTTCTGTAACCCGCATGGTCCCTATGCTCGAGGTAATATATGAACCCACTTTCCCGGCCATGATGATCGAGGTAAATGTAGGGGCAAATTCGAGGATCACAGACTGCCTGGTAGCAAACCCTATCAGATTACGAGGAATCAGAGGATTGCTGATGTTCAGGGCAGTTTGTATAGCGACAACCCCTCCGATAAAGAATGATATAAAGATGATAATTCCCATGGAACCGTAAATGAGCTCATCAATTTCTTTTAATATCAGAGATTTCATGATGGGCCATTTGGTAGGTTTCCTGAAAACATCACGGATCATTATGGAATAACTACCAATAGAGGTTACATAATTCATTGGAGATGGTATGCTTATTGCTGTAAAAATAACAATATTAACGGTCTTATAACTCTGAATTAAAATTTATAGGGTTTATTTAATTATTTTTGAGAATACGCTTTTATCTATGAAAAAATACATCAGATCAATGTTGGTTTTTGGCTCTTTGGTTATAATTCCAGCACTTCAAACAACAGCACAGGAAAATCAGAAACCAATAAAAACAACCCCCAAACTTGTAGTAGGGATTGTCGTAGATCAAATGAGATATGACTATCTCACTCGATTTTGGGATCACTACGGGGATGGTGGATTTAAAAGGTTGGTCAATGAAGGTTTTAACTGTAAAAACAATCATTTTAATTACGCTCCTACCTCCACAGGTCCGGGCCATACTTCTATTTATACCGGAACAACACCTTCCACACACGGGGTCATTGGGAATAATTGGTATGACAAAACCTCTGGCAAAATTGTGTATTGTGCTTCCGATGAAAATTACGTTTCGGTAGGGACCAGTGCAGGTACTGGAAAAATGTCTCCTCACAGGATGACCGTCTCGACGGTAACAGATGAATTGCGTTTGTTTACACAAAAAAGAGGCAAGGTAATAGCCCTGGCATTAAAAGACCGGGGAGCTGTGCTTCCTGGAGGACATATGGCCAATGCTGCCTATTGGTATAATGGTGGTGCAGAAGGGGATTGGATTAGCAGTTCGTATTATATGGATGAGCTTCCTAGGTGGGTTGTGAACTTTAATTCCTCTGATGCCGTTGAAAAGTATAAGAAACCCTGGACGACTCTAAAAAATATCAGCACCTATTTGGAAAGTGGCGCGGATAATAATGTCTATGAAGGAATGTTCGCTGGTGAAACCGCACCTGTATTCCCACATAATCTGCCTGAAATATGGGAAAATAACGGGCAGTTTGATCTCCTTAGAGGAACCGCCTACGGAAATAGTCTGACGACTGATTTTGCTCTGGCAGCTATCGACGGGGAAGACCTTGGGAAGGATGCCATTCCTGATTTCCTTGCTGTTAGCTATTCGAGTACCGATTACGTAGGACATCAGTTCGGGGTAAACTCAAAGGAAGTTCAGGATACCTATCTCCGGCTTGATCAGGATTTGGAAAGATTGCTCGAGTTTCTCGATCGAAAAGTGGGAGAAGGGGAATATCTTGTATTTCTTTCTTCCGATCATGGGGCAGTTGACGTTCCGGCGTATTTAAAAGATCAGAAAATACCCGCCGGATATATGGATTCCCAGGGAATGTCTGCGAAGTTTAAGGAGTTTATGTCTTACACTTACGGCGATGCCGATGTGATAAAAAACTACAGCAACGCTCAATTTTTCCTCGATCATGATGTGATCCGAAACCTTGATCTTGAGGTAAAAGATGTTCAGTATAAGATCGGGCAGGAATTGTTAAGCTATGACGGGATAAGCAGGGTATTTACCGGGTATCAGATGGAGCATAATGAATATAGCAAGGGAATCCCATACATCATCCAGAATGGATATAATCAGAAAAGGTCGGGGGATATTCTTCTCGTGCTGAATCCCGG
>JABDQK010000195.1 GCA_013042255.1 Flavobacteriaceae bacterium
GAGGAACTAAAGGCCTGGGCTTATCAAAACAACTTGCATGAACTTCGTCTTACAGTTTACGAGGATAATATCCCTGCTTTGAATGCCTACACCAAAGCTGGTTTTAAAAAGCATATTGTGGAGATGAGGCTGCCTTCCCATTAGCACGATTTCTTTCTGATAATAGCTGATTCATTACTGTTGTTGTATTTTTGAGAAAAAGAAGTCTATGACATTTCAGAATACGCTTTCCTTTGCAAAACAACTCGATGCGGAGGATCAATTAGCGGTTTACCGGGATCAATTCCATTTTCCAAAAGTAAATGGGAAGGATGTCATCTATTTTACGGGAAATTCCCTTGGGCTGCAACCCAAAAGAACTTCAGCTTTTGTAGAGGAAATCATGAAAGACTGGCGGGAACTGGCTGTGGAAGGTCATTTCCATGCGGATAAACCCTGGTGGGATTACCATGAGAGGTTGGCAGAACCACTTGCCAAAGTTGTTGGAGCTAAAGCTTCTGAGATTTCGGTAATGAATACCCTCACTGTAAACCTGCATCTATTAATGGTTACTTTTTACCGGCCTACCCAAAAACGCTATAAGATCCTTTGTGAAGAAAAAGCTTTCCCCTCAGATCAATACATGTTCCAGAGTCAGATTAAATATCACGGTCTTGACATCTCCGACACCCTTGTGGAAGTGAAGAAGCGCGAAGGCGAACACTTCTGGCGTACAGAAGATGTGCTGGCAAAAATTGAAGAAGTTGGAGAGGAACTTGCCCTCGTCCTCCTCGGAGGAGTGAATTACTACAACGGGCAGGTATTCGACATGGAAACAATTACAAGGGCAGGGAAAGCGGCAGGAGCATATGTAGGATGGGACCTTGCACATGCTGTTGGAAATGTGGAACTAAAACTACACGACTGGGATGCTGATTTTGCGGCCTGGTGTAGTTACAAATATATGAACAGTGGCCCGGGAAATGCCTCCGGCGTTTTTATCAATGAACGCTACCACGGCCTGAATGATATTCCCCGTTTTGAGGGCTGGTGGGGAACTAAGAAAGAAACTCGATTTCTGATGCAGCCGGAATTCGATCCCATGGATAACGCCGATGCGTGGCAGATCAGTAACGCCCCTGTTCTTGCCCTTGCGCCATACCTGGCTTCCCTTGAAATGTTTGAAGAGGTTGGAATGCAGGTACTGATTGAAAAAAGAAATAAAATAGTTGACTATCTTGAATTTATCCTAGGGGAAATTGATAAGGAAGTAGACAGCTCCTTTGAGATTATTACACCAAAGGCCAGAGGAACTCAGCTTTCGGTATTTTTACACGGAGAGGGAAAGCCGCTTTTCGATTACCTTATGAAGAATGGTGTGATCACAGACTGGAGGGAACCTAATGTTATCCGTCTGGCTCCCGCACCCTTTTATTGTTCTTTTGAAGATATGTATCACTTTGGACAGATTCTGAAGCAAGGAATCGAGGACTCCTAAAAAGAAGGCCTCTTTAATAATTTTGCACCTATGAGGTCGCTTCGACTCATCTTAACAAACCCCAGATATTTTGGCCCGGCCTGGGCCTTCGCCAGCCTGAATATATTGTTCGGTACCTGGGCCATTTATATACCTGTGGTAAAAGAGGATTTGGAAATCGATAAGGCGACCCTGGGAATTGCCCTGTTCTTTCTTTCCCTGGGTGTTTTCACAGTGTTTCCGGTAGCGTCGCGAATCGTGAATTTTCTGGGGGTGGGACGGGCGACGTGGATCGGGATCTTGTTGCTGTGCTTTACTGCCTTATTTCCCCTGATGGCCAATAGTTTTATCACCCTGGCCCTTGCCCTGTTCTTCTTTGGATCGGCTAACGGCTTTCTCGATATTTCCATGAACACACTGGTCACAGAAATCGAAAAAGAAGACAAGCAGAAATTCATGTCTGCATCTCATGGCTTCTTTAGCCTCGGTGGTGTTTTGGCAGGTCTGGGTAGCTTTCTAATCCTTGTATTTGAAAGCAGGATGTTGCATATGCTGGCGGCAGTTTTCCTTGTCTTATCCATCAATCTTATTTTCCATAAACGCTATCGGCATATAAGAGCAGCACCGATTGAAAAAGAACCTTTTAAGCTGAGGAATTTCAAGCCGCTCTTGCTCCTCGGAATAGTCTCTTTTGTTGTTATGGGAAGTGAAGGTGCTATAGTAGACTGGAGTGGATTGTTTCTCAAAGAAGTAACGCTGGCACCAGAAACTTTATGGGGAGCCGGTTTTCTTGGATTTCAGATCACAATGACCCTGGGTCGATTTCTGGGAGATGCCATCAGTGCACGTATAGGTTCAGTTAAGATCGTGGCACTAGGTGCATCCATAGCCATTTTAGGGTATTTATGCGTGCTCTTAGCCAGTACCTATCTGGCAATTGTAGGCTTTGCCTTAACCGGACTTGGATTTTCAGTAATTATCCCTGAACTCTTCAGGATCGGGGGTAATGTAAAAGGGGTAGAGTCTTCTCAGGGGGTAGCCTTTATTGCAGGAACCGGATATTCTGGATTTTTGGTCGGGCCGGTCATCCTGGGTTTCCTCGCAGAACAATTTTCTCTCAACACGAGTTTTACAGTCTTGCTGGGATGTGTAATCCTGGTACTGGGTACAACTGTTCTTCTTAGGCGTAGCCGGGTAAAACAGAGTTGAGCTTATTTCAAGACCTCAACATCTGTGAAATACAAGGAAAAATTACCTTCTGCATTTTTGTGCATGGTAGATATTTTGAGGCCGTCTACCTCTTCGTAGCCTTCCCAGGTAGCAGAACTCGTGGGATCATCGCTATTTCCCTTTCGGAAGTTCCACTCCTTTACGAGGTGATCGTCACTTAAGTAAAAATCATAGGCATCTCCGGGCGTATATCCTCCATCATTTCCATAAACGACAGTAAGCTTAGGCAAGGAATCCTTGCTGATTGGGGCAAGGGATCTTTCCTCGTAGGTATAAGTTAGATTGTCCTTATCCCACAGTATGTTGATAGGGGCAAGAAGCCAATACTTGTCATTTATAAATGCAGCGTCGGCCCTTGCAGAAAGACTATCCACAGCTTTTCTGTTATAGAGAATGGTATCTCCCCTAGAAATTCCTCGCACCTCCTGAGTTTTCGTATTCCAGGTCCATTCGCGTTCAAAATGCATGGTATCCCGGTCAACATTGAAAGTAAAGCGGATCTGTTGGATTTTGTTCCAATTCTCAATACCATGAGCCTTGGCTACTTTTTCCAATATGTTTTCTTCCTTAACAATTTCGATTTTCTTCTCTGTTTTACAGGCTACTAGAAAGAGCAGAAGGGAAGCCAGGGGGAGTAAATTCTTGATCATAGTATTTTTTTTCAAAGATAATGGGAATTTAGTTTTATCCCAAGGAGCAGAATAATGCCCGAGGTGCAAAATGAAAGATCCTGCGCAGCTAGCTACACAGGATCCAGATTATTGAGTTAGAATGGTTAATTTTTATTTGTTCTTCACGAACATATCTTTTGGATTTTTGATCTGTACGATCGGAAACTCTGTTCTTCTGTTGAGCTCCAGTTCTTCGTCAGTACAATTTTCCCTGCCAGTACAGTGGTTGATGAGTCGCCTTTTTCCAAATCCTTTGTAAGACAGAATATGTTCCTTGGGTACGCCATGTTCAATTAGGTACTCATAGGTTGATTTAGCCCTTCGCTCAGAAAGTGCATCATTATAGGCATGACTTCCGATAGGATCGGTATGAGCCTCCAGATGAATGATCATTTCCGGATAGGTAACCGTCATTAGTTTAACAACCTTGTCGAGTTCTTTGGCGGCATCGGGGCGGATATCACTCTTGTTAAAATCGAAATAGATCTTATTTAGATCTGCCAATAGTTTTACATCCATCACCGGTTCCAGAGTAATATTCTGTGAAATGATCTTTGTGGTCAGTGGAGTTGTATAGGTATTAAAATATACATTCTTACTGGGGTGTGTTTTTCTGGATGCTTCTATGACATAATTTCGTTCACGGTTGATATACATCCTGTAATACCCGTTAGCATTAGTTAACGCTTCCCCTTCCAAAGATCCGTCTTTTTGATTGTAAAGGGCGATCTTAACGCTATCAAGAGGTCTTAAATTAACCCCGTCAATAACATAGCCCTCAAGGGAAAGTTCAGGTGTAAATTTAAATTTGTAGATATCATCACTTCCCATTCCACCATCTCGATTTGAACTGAAATATCCGTTGATCCCGTCTTCATGTGCGAAAAAAGCAAAGTCATCACTTGGCGAATTGACCGGAGTCCCCAGATTCACCACGTCTACGATCTCATCATTGTCATTGCTGATCGTTGAGAAGATATCAAGCTGTCCAAATCCGACATGTCCGTCTGAAGCAAAGAACAAAACTCCTTCGTGATTGATGAAAGGAAACATCTCATTGCCTTCAGTATTGACCACTGGCCCGGCATTCACAGGCTTTCCGATCCCTCCTCTCGGATGGATTTCTGAATAGTAAATATCAGTTCCCCCGTAGCCTCCGGGTCGGTCTGAAGTAAAATACAAGCGGGTTCGCCCGGGACTTACAAAAGGATGTCCGGTAGAAAAGTAATCGCTGTTGATCCTAAGATTTCTATTTTCCTTCCACTCGCCTTTTTCCTTGATCGCACTGAATATTTTAAGGTTGAGTTCATCTTCAGCACCGTAGGCTTTTTTATTTTTAAAGTAATTGTTCCTGGTAAAATACACCACGGTATCATTCTTATAATCGGTAGAAAATACCAGGGAACTCTCGTGGAATCTCGTGTTGACATCCCCTTCGATCTTGATCGGAATCTGGTCTTCGCCCTCTTCTTTAACCATAAAGATATCGAGCCAGGGTTCTTCGTTCCAGCCGTATTCATCGCCTTCAACCAGGTCTTCCCTCGAAGAAGCGAAATAGAGGTACTCCCCATTAACAAAGGAACCAAAATCACTCTCTGTAGAATTAAACGGGAGCTCAAATATTTCGTAGCGTTCCCGGCTATTAAAAACAACTGATGCCAGGTTTCCATCTTTCAAGAATCTCTTAACCCTTGAATCATTCTTATTGTATTTTTTGTATTTCTTCAGCCAGGTCTCAGCTTGGTCTAGTTGACCATCGCTATAGAGAGCCATTGCGTATTTGAAATAATAATCCGTTGGTATACTGTTGTTGTTGATCACCTTTTTAAAGTGTGGAAGAGATCTCTTAAAATCTCTTATAAGCAGATAACATTCCGCAAGGCGTTGATGGGCATAATCAGTGTTGAACTTCCCATCCACCATTTTCTCGTATTCCTTGATGGCCTTACCGTATTGGAATTGCCCAAAATAATAGTCGGCTCTCTTCTGAGCCCCATATTGGGCCTGTGCTGAAGTGATCAGCAGTGCAAAAAGAAGGGTAAAGAATATATGTGTTTTAGTTTTCATATCGGTTTTCTTTTTAGAAGTATCGCGGGGATTTAGCCGGACCTTTCTGTTTGAACAGCGTCTCATAGATCAGGATGATCTCATGTGTACCTGTAGAATACGGCCTGATTTCTCCGGTAGGCATGTCGTAGGCATATCCAATCCTGAAGTCTTTAGAGATCTGAAAATCGAGTAGGGCACCAAATCCATC
>JABDQK010000197.1 GCA_013042255.1 Flavobacteriaceae bacterium
GAGCCCTAAGGTTTCTTTTCCTTCCTTTTGGACATCGTATTTAGGTAGCATTGCGCTTTTATTTTGATCAGCTTTTATTTACATTTCTGAAATAAATTAACATTTGCATTATGAGTATTGCCATTACGGGTACCGGGTGTTATATCCCTGAGGTGCTGGTTCCCAACAAAGCTTTTGAGGACAAACATTTCCTCAATAGCGACGGTTCAACCTTTCAACAGTCGAATACCGTAATAATTGAAAAATTTAAAGCGATTACTGGTATTAGTGAGCGTCGATATGCCAAGAAGGAGTACAATGCCTCAGACCTGGCTTTTTTTGCCTCACAAAATGCTTTGGAAGATGCCAACATCAGCGCCGAAGATTTAGACTATATCATTTTTGCCCACAATTTTGGAGATGTCTCCTATGGTTCTTCCCAGGGAAACACACTACCGAGTCTGGCTACACGAGTAAAGAACCACCTCCAGATAAAAAATCCGAAATGCGTTGCCTATGATCTGCTCTTCGGATGCCCGGGATGGATTGAAGGTATGATACAGGCCTATGCATTTATTAAGAGTGGAATGGCCAGAAGGTGCCTGGTTATCGGAGCAGAAACGCTGTCCCGTGTTGTAGACCCACACGACAGGGATTCTATGATTTATTCAGATGGGGCCGGAGCGTGTATTGTGGAAGCAAAAGAAGGAGCAGGTGAAATCCTTGCGCATAACTCGGCTACATACGCCAATGAAGAAGCCTATTATCTGTTTCACGGCTCTTCATACCATCAGGAAATTCCGGACGATCTGCGGTATATTAAAATGTACGGGAGGAAGATTTACGAGTTTGCGATTAGCTATGTACCGGGAGCTATGAAAGAATGCCTTGATAAAAGTGGTATTTCCATCGACGAGGTTAAAAAGATATTTATCCATCAGGCGAATGAGAAGATGGACGAGGCGATCATAAAGCGATTCTACCAATTATATGACAGAGAGATGCCGGAAGGCATAATGCCCATGAATATTCACGAATTGGGCAACAGCTCTGTTGCTACCGTTCCCACCCTCTTCGATATGGTTCGGAAGGGAAAAATGGAAAATCAGCAGATCAGCAAAGGGGATGTTGTTATCTTTGCGAGTGTCGGCGCAGGTATGAATATCAATGCCGTCGTATATAGATGCTAGTGAATGTACGAATCAAATTATCCTAAGAAAAGATACGAGAATACCCTTTCCTTTTTACAAAAGCATGTAAACACTTCAGAAACAATCCTGGATTTGGGGGTGGTTAATCCCTTTACCCATATTATGGAAAAACATGGGTATCGGGTAAAAAATACGCAGGGTGAGGATCTCGATCTGGATTATTCTGCCGTTTCCTCCTCAGACGCCTCAGTAGTAACGGCTTTTGAGATTTTTGAACATATGCTGGCTCCCTTAAATGTCCTGAGGGAAATTAAAGCCTCGAAGCTAGTTGCCAGTGTTCCTTTAAAACTCTGGTTTGCTTCAGCATACAGAAGTAAAACCGATCCAAGAGACCGGCATTACCACGAATTCGAATCCTGGCAATTCGACTGGCTCCTTGAAAAAGCTGGATGGAACATCATCGACTCGAAAAAATGGACGCATCCTGTAAATAAAATAGGAGTAAGACCTATTTTAAGGCGATTTACACCTCGATACTACATTGTGTATGCCGAACGATCAACTCCCTAAATAAGGAACCCACCATGTCATCGCAAGACACTCTTTCTTATTATGTTGTCATTCCCGCACACAACGAGGAAGAATTCCTGGCAGATGCATTGGAAAGTGTTGCGAGTCAGACTGTATTGCCAAAAAAAGTAGTCATCGTAAACGATCATTCAACCGACGGCACGGCTAAGATAATAGATGAATATTCTTCAAAATATCCATTTTTTGAAGGAGTAAACAATCATTCCTCAGACGAGCATTTACCGGGAAGCAAAGTAGTAGCTGCTTTCAATAAGGGCCTTTCACGCCTTAACAATGACTATGATTTTATTGTGAAGCTCGATGCGGATGTAGTTCTTCCCGCCAGCTATTTTGAAAAGATTTCAGAGGTCTTCAGATCATCACCGGATATAGGGATAGCCGGGGGTTATGCTTATGAAAAAAATCCCGAAGGGAAATGGTTCTTAAACCACCCCATGGACAAAGATCATATAAGAGGAGCTTTTAAAGCGTACTCTCATAGTTGTTTTCAGGCGATTAACGGACTCAGAACGGCTATGGGGTGGGATACTGTTGACGAACTTCTTGCACAGTACCACGGCTTCAAAATGGCAGCGGTCAGCTCCCTGAAGGTAAAACATCAAAGGCCTATTGGGGCCGCCTATAATATAAAGGCACGAAGGTCACAGGGTAAGGCGATGTACCTTATGCGCTATGGAATCTTAATAAGCCTGATCGCCTCAGTAAAAATGGCCTTGAAAAACAGAAAATTGAGAATCATCCGCGATAACCTTTATGGGTATTGGGATGCAAGGAGAAATGCAGTACCGTTTATTGTCACCCCCGAAGAGGGTAAATTTATCAGAAAACTTCGGTGGAAGCGAATTCTGCGCAAGTTAATCTAGTACTTCCTCTATGGGCTGTCCTGATGTCCCGCTGGGAAATGCTATGCCGAGCAGGGCTGAGATAGTTGGCGCAATATCATCTATCTCTGTTCTTTCCACTGTACTTCCCTGAGGGATTCCTTTGCCGTAAAATAACAATGGCACATGAGTATCATAAGGATAAGGTGACCCGTGGGTTGATCCTGTTTCAGGATAATAAACTACACCGGGATTCAGCACGAGAAGAATATCCCCCGACCTTTTCTGATTATATCCATTCTGGATGATGTATGGGATTCCCTTGCTATATTCATTATGCTCCATCTGATACCCGGTAAATACCCTGCTTATCC
>JABDQK010000198.1 GCA_013042255.1 Flavobacteriaceae bacterium
CAGATTTACGGGGATACGGTTTACAGTTTTCTATTCGAACATAAAATGGAGATGGCCAGAAAAATGCTCGAAACCAATCAGTACAACGTCAATGAAGTCGGATTAAAAGTAGGGTACAGTACATCAAGCCACTTTATTGCTGCATTTAAGAAAAAGTACGGCACTACCCCCAAGAAATATCTGATGGCACAGGGCCAATAGAAGATGAAAACTACCATCTTTCCCTATGAATATTCATTTTTTATATTGAAGTAAATTCCTGATATTTAAAGAACCACCTTTAATAAAGCAAATCAGGATGAACCTCAATCAAGTTACTGTACCGTCTGTGGACTTGGGGAAGTCCATTGCGTTTTACGAGAAACTCGGATTAAAGCTGATTATCAAGGCTTTGCCCAATTACGCCAGGTTTGAATGTCCGGAAGGAGACGCCACCTTCTCCGTGCACCAGGTAGAAAATTTACCTGAGGGGAATGGTATTATGGTGTATTTTGAATGCCAGGATCTCGATAAATATGTAGGTGAATTATTGAAGAAGGGAATTACATTTGAGGAACTCCCTAATGACAAACGGTGGATATGGAGAGAGGCCCGTTTAAAGGACCCGGATCAGAATCAGTTGGTACTTTATTACGCGGGGAAAAACAGAAAAAACCCTCCCTGGAGAATCGTTTAATCCTAAATTTCTTAATAATGAATATGCGATACCTATTGTTTTCATGTCTTACGGTTTTAATATTACTAGTCGGATGCCAACAGGGAACGAAAAATGCCGGGGATAGTGCGACCGCGGTAGAAGTAATCGAAACAGCACCAGAGATTCTGGTATTTACAAAAACAGAGGGGTATCGTCACAAAGCCATAGAAAAAGGGGTGCGCACCCTTCAGGAGCTGTCTAAGGCAAATTCATTTTCAGTTACCCAGACTGAAAATTCAAATGATTTTAATAAAGATAATCTGAGCCAGTATTCCTTGGTGATTTTTCTCAGTACAACTTTAGACGTTCTCAATGAGGAGCAACAACAGTCATTTACCCAGTACATAAATCAGGGCGGGAATTATATGGGGGTCCACGCTGCAACAGACACTGAGTACGACTGGCCCTGGTACGGAAAATTAGTGGGGGCTTATTTTATGAGTCACCCTGAACAACAAGAGGCAACGATTAATGTGGTCGATAGAGCACATGCCTCAACTTCACATTTAGGCGAGACCTGGATTCATTTTGATGAATGGTATAATTTTAAGGAGTTAAACCCCGATGTAAAAGTGCTGATGCAACTTGATGAAAGCTCGTATTCCGGAGGCGAGAACGGAGATTTCCATCCCATTGCCTGGTATCATGAATACGAAGGAGGACGCTCATTTTATACAGGTCTCGGTCATACGGAAGAAGCCTACGATGACCCTGATTTTCAAAAGCATTTGTTGGGGGGTATTTTTTACTGCCTCGGCCGCGATAAATGATTTTAAAATACCGGTCTGGCAACGATCACTCCGACATTTTTTTTAATATTTTTCAGGTAGTCGACCAGCGGTAATTCCGAAATCTCAACAGCTCCTTTGGAGGAGGCGTGGAGCAGATGGATGCGGTTATCAGGTATTCGAATGGCAAATCCGGTATGGGTTACATCTAATCCTTCGATAGAGGTTGCCAGGGCGATAATATCTCCTGACGCCAACATGGCCTCATTTTCTTTTAACATTTCAGGCGAGAGCACACATAAGGATTGTTTTTTGGTAGACTCTTCTACGGTGATCATTTCCTGGTAAGTCTTTTCTTCCTTCATAGCCGGATAGAGGGAACGATGATCAGTCATAAAGTTAAGCTCTTTTGAGATTTCCGTCCCGCCCAATGCTGCAGTAATATCTTTTACCAATCCCTTTTTTTCATTATCTCTGACCCATTCGGTAAAATAATGGAGACGTGATGCATAACCTCTGAGTTTACCATCTCGGTACCTGATTTTTTCCAGGGCTTTTACGAACTCATCAAAGTTGGGATGTGGATTTTTTCCAATTATTCCGAAAGCCAGGACATTTTCAACAAAGGTGGTACAATCCAGACCTTCCAGGTCGATAACCAGGGATTCGTCAGATCCTGTTTCCAGAGTCTGAGCCACATAAGGGGTTCCTATAAAAGTCTTTCCGATGGCCACCAGTTCTTCCCCTGCCTGATCAAATGAAAAACCTTTGATTTCCTGAATTTTTTCCTCCACCGCCTTCCTGTTTTGAGGAGAACAGCTGATCGTTTGCGCACAAACTGATGCACTTAATTGAAAAACTAAAAAGAAGATTAATGTTGATTTCACTATTTGTGATTTAAATATTCTTAGAAAGAAGCAATTAGACTACCCATAAATAATAGGGTAAAGTTAGCAATAGTTTATTTCACATTATCGATTGTAGTGAATTGAGATGTTGAATTGACACTCATGCTGCGATTGTCTGTATAATTTCCTACTATATCTAAAGTTAGAGCTATGAATTGTAGGACTCATATGTTATCAGTATTATTACACCTTCGAAATGGAATGGAAAACGTTAGATGAGGAACATAGGGATTTCGTTATTATTGATATGCTGGGGGTATCATATTCAGGGACAGACTTCCTTTCAGGAAGTACAATCTCAGGTGGTTGACCAGGTTGTCAGATACGGTGATGTTGCCACCTTCCACGGGCCGGGAATCTCTTTTGCCGACTATGACAACGACGGATGGGATGATATTTCCATTCCGGCATCCACAACAAGGGATTTTCAGTTTTTGCGCAATACAGGAGGGCAATTTGTGGTACAAACACTACCCATTTCCAGTGGCGGATTAGAATCCAGGCAGGTAACATGGGTGGATTTTGACAATGACGGGGATCTCGATTTCTTTGCGAATAGTGACACAGGTGTATGCTGGCTTTATCGCAATGATGGCAACAACTCTTTTACGGACATAATCGCTGCTTCTGGAATAGCACCAGAGCCCAGGACCTACTGGGGAAATTCCTGGGGTGATATCGATAACGATGGAGACCTCGACCTTTTTCTTATCGTTCGGGACAATGATTTTGTAGATCACAATTTACTTTATCGAAACGAAGGTAGCGGTATCTTCAGCGATGTTACAGAAAGTGCTGGATTGTCATTGAATGCCCAGTTTACCCAAAGTGCGGCTTTTATTGATTATGATCGCGATGGTCACCAGGATCTGTTTCTGGCCAATGATAAGGATGAACTGCCCAATGTCCTTTATCGCAACCGGGGAGATGGCACTTTTATGGATGTCAGTATCGCCTCGGGGATGGATCTCCATATGGACGGGATGTCGGCCACCGTGGCAGACTACAACAATGATGGTTGGCTCGATGTTTACGTCACCAACATTTATCCTCCGGTATTTACCACAAGTGTTTTAGGGAATGCTTTTCTGAGGAATAACGGAGATGGTACCTTCAGTAATATTGCCTTGTCTAACGGAACAAGATTCGACGGATTTGCATGGGGTGCCGTTTTTATGGATGGAGAAAATGACAGTGATCTCGACCTACATGTGGTGAGTCATCAGGACGGTTCTGAAGGTGGACCTTCTTCTGCCTATTACCAAAATGATGGTAGCGGAATTTTTGCTGATACCGGTAACTTTGGATTTGAGAATGACATTGCTGCCAGCTACGGCAATGCCATTGGAGACATACAGAATGATGGCCTTCCCGATATAGCTGTAATAAATATAGGGGACCAACCTATATCCATTTGGCAAAATAATTCCACGTCTGGAAATAACTGGCTGAAGATAAAACTTGAGGGTACCCAAAGCAATCGTATGGGAGTTGGCTCTTATATAAAAATTGGAGTGGCCGGCGAAGTGCAATACAGGTATACCCTTTGCGGAGAAGGATTTATCAGTCAGAACAGCCTGTCAGAATTTGTGGGTATTGGGACAGCCAATAATATCGAATATATTGAAGTGGTATGGCCCAGTGGAATTAAGGACCGCTTCGAGAATGTCACCCCCAATCAGATGATTACTCTTGTAGAGAACACTAATCCTGTTGAGAATAATGACCAGAACGGTGGTGGGGGAACCAGGGCAGACGAATTTGCACATTTATCTGTGGCCAGGCAATGGAATGAAGCCCTGCTCGACGCAATACGAAACGATTTTGCCAGACCACCGGTACACGCGAGAAATTTATATCACAGCTCACTGGCTATGTACGATTCCTGGGCCTTGTTTGATAACACCGCTGAAACCATTTTTCTGGGTAAAACGCAAAATGGATATTCCTGCAGTTTCGATGGAATTGAAGCACCAGAGGATGTAGAAATGGCACGCGAGGTTATGATGAGTTATGCTCTCTACAGGTTGCTGGTTTACAGATTTACTAATTCACCCGGCGCCACTTTCGCACTTCAACGGTTTGAGGAATTATTTATCCATCTGGGCTTTGACAGCTCTTTTACGAGTACAGATTACAGTTCAGGGTCGTATGCCGCTTTGGGGAATTACCTGGGAGCAAAGCTTATCGATTTTGGATATAACGATGGCTCCAACGAAAAGGATGATTACGAAAATGAATATTATCAACCGGTAAATGAACCTTTGGCGTTAGACCGGTATGAAGAAACCTATGATCTGGCAAATCCCAATCGCTGGCAACCCCTGGCATTCGAAAGTTTTGTTGATCAGAGTGGGAATCCAATTACTGGGAGCATACCTGAATTCCTCGGTCCGGAATGGGGACAGGTTAAACCCTTTGCACTGAATTCTTCCGATCTGCAAATTCTGAATAATGGGTTTGACAGCTATATATACAATGATCCCGGTCCGCCGGTGAATATTCAGAATTCAGCTCAGGATGGGATCCAGGACCCCTACAAATGGCATTTTGCGCTGGTCGCATCCTGGTCATCGCATTTAGATCCATCAGACCCAACCTTGATAGATATTTCGCCAGGAAGTACAGGCAATGTTGACCTTTCTTTATTCCCTGCCAACTTTGAGGAATACCAGACTTTCTATGACTTTATGGAAGGGGGCGATATGGGCACCGGACATATAGTGAATCCGGTTACAGGTCAACCCTATGAGCAACAGTTGGTAAAGCGGGCTGATTACGCCAGAGTCCTTGCCGAGTTCTGGGCAGATGGCCCTGATTCCGAGACCCCGCCGGGCCATTGGTTCACCATTTTGAATTATGTAAATGACCATCCCGAGACAATCAAACAAATTGCCGGAATGGGCGAGGTGGTGGACG
>JABDQK010000201.1 GCA_013042255.1 Flavobacteriaceae bacterium
AAGCCCGGTGAAGGGGGACAGTTACCCGGACCGAAGGTCAATCCTTCAATTGCGAAGACCAGGAATTCAACACCCTATGTCGGACTCATTTCACCCCCGCCTCATCACGATATTTACTCTATCGAGGATCTTTCACAATTAATTTACGATCTGAAATCAGCAAATCGTGAAGCAAGGATCAATGTAAAATTGGTCTCAGAAGTAGGAGTGGGAACTGTTGCAGCCGGAGTTGCAAAAGCCAAGGCCGATGTCATCCTTATTTCCGGATTTGATGGTGGTACCGGCGCCTCACCTCTTACCTCATTAAAACATGCAGGACTTCCATGGGAACTCGGAATTGCAGAGGCGCAGCAAACCCTGGTTATGAATGATCTCAGGAATCGCGTGGTACTGGAATGTGATGGGCAATTGAAAACGGGAAGAGACGTTGCGGTAGCCTGTTTACTCGGAGCAGAAGAATTTGGATTTGCCACCGCACCCCTTGTGGCTTCAGGTTGTATTATGATGCGAGTTTGCCATCTTAACACCTGCCCGGTGGGTATCGCTACACAAAATCCTGAGTTGCGAAAGAAGTTTGAAGGAAAACCAGAACACGTTGTAAACTATATGTACTTCGTGGCGCAGGAATTACGCGAGATTATGGCAAAGCTCGGTTTCAGGACCATTAGTGAAATGGTAGGCCAGGTGCAGAAACTCAACAGGAATAAGGCGATTGATCACTATAAGGCCAATGGCCTGGATCTTACCCCTATTTTACATAAGATCGATGTTAAACAGGGAACAAAACTGTACAATACCCAACAACAGGAACACTATGTAAAGGATTCCATGGAGTTCGAAATTATCTCAAAGGCTCATCCTGCACTTTTCAGAAAAGAAAAAACCAGTCTGGACTTCACTATCCACAATACAGATCGGGCGGTTGGCGCTATAATAAGCAATGAGATTTCCAAAATCTACGGGGCTGAGGGTCTCCCTGATAATACCTTAAAACTAAACTTCACCGGTTCAGCCGGACAGAGCTTTGGTGCTTTTGCCACTAAAGGCCTTACCATGATCGTCAATGGAAATACCAATGATTATTTGGGAAAAGGTTTAAGTGGAGCAAAACTGATTATTAAAATACCGGCAAAGTCGACATTAAAGCCTGAAGAAAATATTATCACAGGTAACGTAACCCTTTATGGGGCGACATCGGGTGAAGCGTACATCAATGGAAAAGCAGGAGAACGTTTTTGTGTACGGAATTCAGGGGCCACTGCCGTAGTTGAAGGAATTGGTGACCATGGATGTGAATATATGACAGGGGGCACAGCCGTTATTCTGGGTGAAGTAGGAAGAAACTTTGGTGCCGGAATGAGTGGAGGAATTGCCTACATTCTGGATGATCAGAAAACTTTTGAGAAGAGGTGCAATAAGGAAGCATTAAATCTCCTTGCCGTTGAGGATAATAAGGATGTTGAAATGTTGAAAAGCCTGATTGAAAATCATTACAATGCGACTTTCAGTCCGCTTGCTCAGCGTATTTTAGAGAACTGGGAACATTACCTGCCGAAATTCATAAAGGTATTCCCGGAGGAATACAGGCAGGCACTTCTGAGGTTAGAGGAAGAAAAATTACAAATTACATAGGACGATAGCATGGGAAAAATCACAGGATTTTTAGAATACGAAAGAAAGACAGAGCCCTATAAACCGGTAGACCAGCGAATTAAAAATTTCAGGGAGTTTACCGTCCCGATGAAAGAAAAGGAACTCAAGGAGCAGGGGGCGCGATGTATGGATTGCGGAATTCCCTTTTGCCATAGCGGGTGTCCGCTGGGAAACCTGATCCCGGATTTCAACGATGCGGTATACAGGGGTAAATGGGAAAAGGCAGCTGAAATTTTACACGCCACCAATAACTTCCCTGAGTTTACTGGGAGGCTGTGTCCGGCTCCCTGTGAGGAAGCATGTGTTCTTGGAATTAATGAGGATCCTGTTTCTATTGAGAATATTGAAAAAAATATTGTCGAAACGGCCTTTAAGAAAGGTTGGATTATTGCCGTCCCTCCCGAATCGAGAACAGGCAAAAAGGTAGCGGTAGTTGGATCGGGTCCTGCGGGCCTGGCAGCAGCCCAGCAATTGAATCGTGCCGGGCATTTGGTTACTGTCTATGAAAGGGATGAAAAGCCGGGAGGATTACTGCGTTATGGGATTCCGGATTTCAAAATGGAAAAACACATCATTGACAGGCGATTAAAGGTCCTTGAAGATGAAGGCATTGAATTTAAGTGCGGCATACATGTTGGCAAGGATATCTCCGCCGAGGAATTAAAAGAGAGTTTTGATGCCCTGGTACTTTGTGGAGGGGCAACAGTACGCAGAAACCTACCTATTGAAGGATCTGAATTGAAGGGAGTTGTGCAGGCGATGGACTTCCTGGCTCAAAATAACCGGCGTGTAGATGGGCAGAAGAAATTTAAAGAGGAAATAAAAGCGACGGATAAGAATGTAATTGTCATAGGTGGCGGTGATACGGGATCTGACTGTATAGGAACATCCTTTCGACAGGAGGCAAAATCGGTTACCAATTTTGAGATTTTAAACAAACCGACTACCGAAAGACCGCAGGATCAGCCCTGGCCTTTCTGGCCAATGCGTTTAAGAACGAGTTCGTCTCACAAAGAGGGAGCTGAACGTTATTTCAGTATTTCTACGAAGAAGTTTGTCGGGGATAAAGATGGAAATCTTAAGGCATTGATTACTTCTGAAGTAGAGTGGATCAAACAACCAGGGGAACGACCTGTATTGAAGGAAATCGAAGGAACTGAAAAAGAATGGCCCTGTGACCTGGCTTTACTCGCTCTTGGATTTACTGGTTCGGAACTAACTTTGGCTGATCAGTTGGGTCTGGAAGTTGATCCTCGCACTAACATAAAAGCATCTGTTAAGGATTATCAGTCTAATGTTCCAGGGGTGTTCGTCGCCGGGGACCAGAGACGCGGTCAATCATTAATTGTATGGGCCATTTCTGAGGGAAGACAGGCTGCATATCACGTTGATACCTTCCTGATGGGTTCTTCTTCCTTGCCGCTGAAGGGAGAAGGAGATTTACCCCGTATTTAGGTTTCTGAGTACTTTTTGAGAATTATTTTTAAAGAACAATTGATCTCAAGATTCCCCTGGCAGTATTCTGATAGGAAGATGCAGGGTTAGACCTTATATTCTATGCATGGGGGTAAAGGGACGAATGTCCCCCGGGGGTTAATATTGTTCTATTTTGCCCTGTTATGGCCCTCAAATTAGTAAATAACCAGCTGTACTACCCTCTATTTCAATCCAAATACTGCAGGTATAAACCCTGAATGAAACTCTGGCGCTTCTTCAGAGAATTTTAGCTGATATGATAGTTTAAGGAATAAAAAAACCCTGAAGTAAAATGAATTACTTCAGGGTTCAAAAAGGCGGCGACCTACTCTTCCACTTGGTGTAGCAGTACCATCGGCGCTGACGGGCTTAACTTCCCTGTTCGGAATGGTAAGGGG
>JABDQK010000202.1 GCA_013042255.1 Flavobacteriaceae bacterium
GAGCCCGATTACCCCTCTATGGTTGAACTCGTAAAACAAGACCGGAATGTGATCGTATCCAAAACCTTTTCCAAGGTCTACGGCCTTGCAGGTATGCGGATAGGGTATCTGGTTGCCCGACCAGACATAGCCGACAGATTAAAAAAGACCGTTATGGCCAACACCAATGTCCTTGCCATTGAAGCAGCGCGTGAAGCCCTTCGGGATGATGAATTCTATAAATTCAGTTTGAAAATGAATACAGAGGCAAAAGCGCATATCTATTCTACGCTGGACGACCTCGGCCTTAGCTATATCCCCTCCCATACGAACTTTGTTTTTTTTAAAACAGGAATTCCTATACAGGAGTTGATCGAAAAAATGGGCCAACACGATATACAAATTGGCCGGCCATTCCCTCCACTTACAGAATGGGCCCGCATCAGCACCGGAACCATCGATGAAGTTAAGGCGTTTGGAACAGCCCTGCGAAAAGTAATGGTCTGATAAGGTTATATCTATCTACTTTCTGATCGCAGCACCTCCAATGGTGGCGTGTTGAGAACACCACGACTATTGAGTAACCCTATGGCTATGACCAGAATGGTAAGAAGGGGTAGAAGGATGTAAAAGGGTTCCCCGGAAGGGATAAAAGGTTCCTCAAAAACGAGCCGGGCCAGAAAAAAACTCCCTACGAGGGATAATAAAATCCCTGTTAAACTTCCCAATATCCCTAAAAAAGCATATTCGTAAAAAGAGATTTTAAGCAATTGCAGGTTCTGAGCCCCAAGCGTTCTGAGCAAAACACTTTCCTTAATCCGCTGATACTTGCTGGTGCGTACCGCCCCAATCAGAACAATAATTCCTGTTAGGATACTGAGGAATGCCATAAAATTGATGACAAGACCGATCTTTTCAAGGATACCCTCCAGGAGCGAAAGGATCTGACGCAGGTCGATTATCGATATATTAGGATATAGACTTACAAGGCTTCGCTGTAGTTCTGCGGATTGCAAATCGTCTGAAGTCCGCGTGGAAACCACATGGAATTTCGGAGCATCTTCTAAAACGCCACTAGGAAAAAGCACAGAAAAATTTAGCTGAATCCGACCCCAGTCGACTTCCCGAATACTGGCAATTTCCGTTTCGAGTAGTACCCCCTGCACATTAAAGCTTACCCTGTCTCCCACTTCAACCCTGGCATCATTGGCAAAGTTTTCGGCTACAGAAATAGGAATCACCTCAGATTCACCTGCGTCTCCTACCCAGGCGCCCGATCTGATGGTTTCTGATGCAATAAGAGAGTCCCTGTATGTCACCCTGAATTCATGGTTAAGGACCCATCTGCCAATATTAGAAGTAGTGTCATTCCTGATCTCATTGACCGATCTGCCATTAATATCTTCAACCCGCATGGTGATGATAGGAATACTGTTAAGGACCGGAACTCCTTTGTTGGTGATAGTATAATTGACTTCCTCAACCTGATCGCTTTGCACATCAAGCAGGATAATATTCGGACTGTTTTCATTATCTCCCAGGGCAACCTTGGAGAGGAGTATATCTTTTGAAAAAAACAAGGTGCTAATTAAAAAGGCCCCTACCCCGATTGACAATAACAAAATGGATGTTTGGTTTTGCGGCCTGAAAAGATTGAGGAGACTCTGGCGTAAACAAAATCCAAGATGATCGGGAAAATATCGTTTTATGGCCCAGATCAATAGGCGAGCCATGCCGTAAAGGAGGGCGAACGAAATCAGAAGGCCTACAATAAAAAATATCGCATAGCGCCAATTATCAAGGATATTTAGGGCAAAAATCACTAGAAACAGGAATATGATTCCAAGCACCAGGAGTTGTGCCTTCCCTGTCCTGATATCTTCACTTTCCTGAATCCTCAGAACTGATAAAGGTGACACGTACCATGTTTTTAACAATGGGAGAAGGGCAAAGGCTACTGACATCAAAACGCCAAGGGTGAGTCCGAGAAAAACAGCAGGATAAGAAAGGGTGATTTCTACATCGACGGGCAGGTAATCCTTCAACAGGAAGGGAGCCGACATCTGTAATGCCACACCGCTTGCTGTTCCGAGAATACCACCTAATGCGCCTAATCCTGCAACCTGAATAAGAAAAATCTTGAAGGTTTGCCTTCGGGTGGCGCCCATACATTTCATTACTGCAATAGAACGTAGTTTCCCCCTGATATAGACGTGGATGGCGCTTGCAATACCAATACAACCCAGGAGAAGAGCAATAAAAGCAACAATGTTGAGAAATTTACCAAAATTATTGTACCGTCTTCCCAGTCTCCTGCTTTCATCCAGGTGAGTATCCAGATCGGCCCCTTCAGCATCTAGTCGGGGATCAATGGCCTCATAGAGAACTTCCAGATCCTGATCCTTTTCAGCGATAAAATAATATTTATACTCTACCCTGCTTCCCCTCTGTAGCAATCCAGTCTGCTTGATTTTTTCATAGGGAATATAAACTGCCGGAGCAACACTGCTGCTGAGGGCTGATCGGCCCGGAACGGCATTCAGGGCTCCTTCTATTGGTAAACTGATAGTTCCAACTTTAATACTATCACCTGGGACCAGGCCATATTGCAGCATGACTGTGGCGTCAACAAGGGCACCACCATTTTCCTGAAAAGAAGTAGCTGCCGAAAGTGGATCTGTTTCCAGTTCCCCAAAAAATGGAAAACCTCCTTCCACGCCAAGTATCTGCACCAGTTTATTTGAATTTTTTGAAGGAAAGACCGCCATGGAAGCAAAATTGATCTCACGACTATCAGCACCACCCAACGAATCCATGATTTGTACAACCGCCTCATTGGGTTCCTGATTACTGTCGATAACATAGTCTGCGCCCATGAGCGCTTTTGACTGACTATTAATACTGTCCGTAAGATTATTCCCGAAAGATTGAATTGCGACAAGAGCTGCAATCCCTATAACAATAGAAGACATAAAAAGAAATAGCTTACCCGCATTGGAACGCAGATCGCGCCAGGCCATAAGAAAAAGCCAGGAAACACCTGGATTACCGGATGGTTGTTTTTGAAGGTTCACTATGCTATTAGCTTTTCGTCTGTACTAATTTTACCGCCTTTGAGTCGCAGAATTCGCTGTGTCATTCGTGCCAGGTCCATATCGTGGGTTATTATCACCAGGGTTGTCCCTGCTTCTTTGTTGAGCTCAAACAATAATTGAATGATTTTGCTGCCCGTTTCTTCATCCAACTCCCCTGTAGGTTCATCAGCGAAGAGAATGTCAGGTGTATTGGAAAAGGCTCGGGCCAGAGCCACACGCTGCTGTTCTCCACCTGACAACTGTGATGGAAAATGATGGATACGTTCTGAAAGTCCCACTTTCTCCAACAGCACTCGTGCTTTTGCTGCTGCATTCTTTTTCCCTTGCAATTCTAGCGGAACCGCCACGTTTTCCAGTGCTGTGAGTGTTGGAAGAAGTTGAAAATCCTGAAATATAAATCCGACTTTCTGATTCCTTAACCTCGCTCTTTCGTCTTCGTTCAGGGTGTTAATCTCAACTCCGCATAGTTCAATACTTCCTGAATCGGGTTGATCTAAACCAGCGCACAAGCCCAGTAAGGTAGTTTTACCACTTCCTGATGGCCCTACAATCGCAAAAGTTTCTCCACTTTCCAAGGAAAATGTAATGTCATCAAGGACAGTAAGTATTCCCGACCCACTTTCATAAGACTTTTTGAGTTGACTAACGTTTAATATCTTTGGCATTTCCCAGGATTTTTCGATTTTCGGAACTGGGCGGGAAATTATAAAAATGATTTCTATTATGATTCAATCGGTTATGCGAACGACGTTAAAGTTTTGTTATCTTCTCCCCCTTCTCTTTTTTATTGGCTGTGGGGAAACCGATAAGAAAAATGACAGAGAGGTTAGAGAAACGGAACAATCTTCAAAAAATTTAACCGAAGAAGGTGTTCGCAGCTCCGGGAAATCAATTGTTTTCTTTGGCAACAGCTTAACAGCCGGGATGGGCCTTGAACCCGAACAGGCATTTCCCGCTCTCATCCAACAAAAGTTAGATTCTCTGAATCTGGAGTATTATGTTATCAACGCGGGAATCAGTGGGGAAACAACTGCAAGCGGAGAAAGTCGGATAGGATGGTTGATGAGGGACAAAATCGATGTTTTTATACTTGAATTAGGTGCAAATGATGGGCTGAGGGGAATACCGTTGTCCGAGACCCGGGAGAACCTGCAGTCTATAATTGATACGGTAAAAGAGAACAATCCAAATGCAAAAATCGTGCTTGCCGGAATGCAGATTCCGCCAAATATGGGTCCGGAGTACACTTCAGAATTCAGGCAACTATTTCCGGATCTTGCTGAAAAAAACGATGCCTATCTTATTCCGTTTTTGCTGGAAGACGTAGCCGGTATCCCCGAGCTTAACCAGGCCGACGGGATACATCCTACAATAGAAGGTCAGCGTATTGTCGCTGAAAATGTCTGGGAGGTTTTAAAGCCTATTTTAAAATAGATAATACCCTTATTAATAATAATTTATGGTAGTTTAATTAAACTATCACTCAAGTTATTTTAATCGAGCTTTTCTTATGATCTGCATCTCAAATTGATTGTCGTTTTCGAGGATTTCATAAAAGTCTTCAACGAAGTTACGTGCAATCATAAATTCCTTTTCGTTATCAAATTGAGGTTTGACTTCGTCCATGACCTGAAATATTTCCGACTTCTTGTCGAGGTACTGTTTTCTCACTTCCTGGAACACGGCTTCGTCTCGCTTAAAACCTCGATACAGGCGGTCGGTAACGCTTTCTATGCTCAGCACCTCCCCCTGCACCTGAGATACCACCGCATAGCTGGCATCTACTAATCCTGACATGTCAAAATCGTAGGGCAAAGGAATTGTTTTAAAATCTGAGGTAAAGATCAGTTTTTGATTGTGCTGGTAAGCCGTAGAATAATCTGTATTGCCTATCATAAACTGGAAGAAATCATTCTGAGCCGAGGCTATATCGTCCTGTTCCATAGGATGCACAATCCGTTTCATTTTTTTTGCATTTTCTCGTTTGGCAACCTTATCAATGTCCTCTATAAGAAAGCCTTTTACCTTATGAACTTTGTCCTTTTTACCCTTTAACTCAGTATAGTCAATGGAAACCATCCTGGTTTTAAAATGAAAGGGGGAAATAACCTCATACATTTTATAGGCCATATACTCCTTAACAATATTGTCGAGTGATTTGGTCGACTGCACACAGGGCATTACCAGTTTCAGTTCTTTGTTCCCTTTAAAGATAGTCTCCTTGGCTATTGCCTTTTTGATCTTCACCTTCAAGGGAGGAAAGTAACAGTGTGCCCTGCGGTAATTCCCCCTTGCCCGGATCCTGACATCAATGGAATCCCATTGGTCATTATCCATAAAAAGAAGTTTGGAAAAGAGGTAGGTGCTGTCATTCGTCTCTTTCTTCATCTGTTTATTGGAGAATCGGAGTTTAACAGGAAGCACTTCCTGTGTACGAAATAACTTTGTGGTCTTCTTTTTCTCTTCCGCAGGTTCAGCAGACTGAGAATAGAAGTTTACGGGTCCCAGCATGCACAATGCAAGGAATGGAAGTATTGTTTGGTTTTTCACAACTTTGTGGTTAGCTTTAGCATTATAAATTACTAAATTTCCAACAATTAAACTATACCTGTCATCAATTAATCGTAGAACTTTGATAGCTCTGATAATTTCAGTGCTTACAGTCTTCCTTTGTTTTACCTTTAACATAAGATTTCACCTCGACCTTACCCTGTTGAGTATAGCCATCGTTTTTCCCCTGGTCTTTACCATCCGGGGATCCTTCAGACGGCGAGAAAAGGCACTGGAACATCTTAGTCAGTTCCGGGCAGCCCTTAAAACCATGTATTACTTTGCCAATTCGTCTAACAACCTTACTGAGGAAGACAAGAAGGAGATCTCCGATATACTGGTTGAGATCAGTGATATGTCTATGGAGCACTTAAAGAATAATAAAGAATCTACTGAGACACTGGACATGATTACTGACAAGGTACAGGCTTTTGTCATCAGTAAATCTGAAATTATGGGCGGGCGCCTTAAGGATAGGATCTTCCGATTTATGAATGACCTCCATGAATCCCTGGAAAACCTGCATGCCATCAATACGCACCGAACACCTATTAGCCTGAAAGCGTATTGCCTGGTCTTTATTTATATCTTTCCTCTGATTTATGCGCCAACAATAATCAGGGATCTGGCAACAGAAAATACACCTTCAGTCACCTACTTTGTAGTGGTTCTAACTGAATTTATACTTATTTCCCTGTATAATATTCAGGATCAACTAGAGTATCCTTTTGACGATTATGGTCTTGATGACATCAAATTAGACGGATTTAAAATGAACCGTTAATCCTTTCCTGATCCTTTTTTTATCTCTAATTATTGTTTTGTGTGAATGAGCCCGATGATGCTGTTCATCGATATAAAGGCCTTACAACGAGATTATTGCCCTGTTTAAAGGATAGAATTTATCGTTTAAAGGAAAAATCCTTTCTTGGGAGGAATACCAGATCACATGAACAAACGCACTACTATTTCTTATTTGGTCTATGGCTTTTTTACCTTTTGCTTTATTTGGGCGTTCTACATCCTGATGATAAAACTCTGAGAAACAAGCTTCTGAATTACAAATCCTGATCTGGTTTTGTCCTGATTCTTCCGACAATATTTAGTTAAAAAATCAGATATTCACAATAAATATCTACAATTTGTAAGAATATTCTGTCGTTTATAACTTCCTGAAAACAAATTCATTACTTACTCTACAATTTTTTCTACTTGTAATAGTTTTACTAGTGGATATTTCCCACATAGGAATAAGGTCATTCTGATATGAGTCTAAAGAAAAACTTCCTAGTTATATTGTTAGTTTTTACAGGTTTTTCGCAATCTGTGAAGGCATCTTTGGATGTTTTGTTGACGGATAATCCCATAGAGGTAAGTAAAAAGATAATTTCAGACGATCCCCTCCCCTGGACAGCTGATGAATATCAGACGATTTTAGACCAGATGGGCCCTGTTGAGGCCCTGGGACAATTAGATAAGAACTATTTGTTATTGCAATCCCCCTGGCTGGGCGCAGAATACCTTCAGGGTATTTATGATGAAGGAGTGACAAGTATTCCCGTGGAGCAGCTGCTCGATTTGCTAAACATGGCCACGACCTCCCCTCAGCAAACCAGTAGGAAATTAGCTGAGGTTAGCATAAAGCAAGCGATATTGGAATACGACAAGGCTTTTAAAGTTGCCGAATCCCTTAAAGCAGAAAGTTCGGTAGCGTATGGAGATGCCATTCGATTCCTTCAAAGCCGATTTGGCTATTTGAAGATCAAGACAGCTAAAAATTTACTCGATGAGAGCAGTAAGGCCGACAATGCTGTCATCGATAAGAAAACCAG
>JABDQK010000203.1 GCA_013042255.1 Flavobacteriaceae bacterium
GGGGAGAGCGGAACTGCAGATCAACTCATGGAAAAATACGGCTTAGACAATAAAGCCATAAAGAAGGCCGTTTATCAGGTGTTAAAAAGAAAGGCTTAGTTTTCGGTATCATTCTTGATACCCTAAAAATGTCTTAAAAAGAACACATTATGAAAAAAACACTTCTTACGGTGGCTATCGCTGCCCTTTCAGCATTTTCTTATGCACAGGTCGATTCTAAGTTTGGGGTAAAAGCCGGACTCAACTACAATGCCAATGGGGACTATTTTGAATCCGCAGGAGAAGCCGCAAGGAATCCCGACAGGAATGTGGGATACCATATTGGATTTTTTGGACAGGTAGGTTCCAGGGTTTATATCAGACCCGAATTGGTTTATACCAGTATTTCGTCAGAATACGACAATGACGATTTTAAAATGCAAAAGTTAGACCTTCCCTTGTTGATTGGAACTAAAATTATCGGACCCCTGCATGTGTTTGGCGGCCCGGCATTTCAATATATTCTTGATACAGAATACGACGGAATTACTATCAGTGATGTGCGGAACGACTTTACAATAGGCCTCAACCTTGGGGCTGGGATCAACCTCGGCAAATTAGGGATCGATCTCAGGTACGAAAGAGGTTTTAGTGATAACGAAGCTACGTTTATCAATACGAACGTTACTACCGTGCCACAAAGCCGTATCGACACAAGACCCGATCAACTCATCCTGAGTTTCTCCTTAACGCTTTAAACAAAAAAGGCCCTGTTTTGAACAGGGCCTTTTTTATTTTATTTCTTATACAATCAACTATCCCGGTCGAGATAATTAGGTATCCCGTCATTATCATCATCGGGAAAAGTAATATTCCCCTGTTCATCGATGATGATTTCATCTATGGTTAAAATCCCATCTTCATCGTCGTCAGGATCTATGTGATTAGGAAAGGCGGGAGACCTCAAGGCCTCTTCCCTTTCAACATCTGTATTATCATTAGTCACATCCCCATCCCCGTTCAGGTCTTCCATAAAAGAAGGAATCCCATCACTGTCGTAATCCGTCTCAGGAATATACAAACCTGCAGAAATCTTAAAAATAAGGGGAGAATATGCGGGAATCCCGGATGGAGAGCCGTTGAAGTAGGCAAGTCCTGATGGCAGGAAGATGGCACCTACTCCGGCATTTGTGATTTCCGTAGTCCCGTCGGGATTCTCCACGATGGCATCCCCGACATTAAACTTTGTCATCGCTTGTCCGTATCCCCTCAGGAAAAAAGGAAGATACTGCCAGGTGTAGTCTGCTGTGGCATCAAACAACGAACCGTTGAGCAGGGTGCCTTCGTATTTGATATAGGTTGAATCTGCAGCAGTTGGAGCAGTTCCCCCACCCTGGCGGGCGATTAAATAATACAAGGTATGAGGTACTGTTTCGTTGTCTTCAAGTTCAAAATCTTCTGAAGATACATTTATCGTGATCGACTCAACGTCGTCTATGAGCGGTCGTTTATCACTATTTGTCCCGGCGATGGTATCCAAACGCACCTCGAAATCAAAATCGGCTGGAGGATTCTCAAATTCCTCATAATTGTAAAAATGAGTCTGTAAATACTCCTGGAGGGCCGTGGCATCTTCAGTGACTACCTCACTCAAAAGTCTCGGCGGGATCAAATCAAAGTCAACTCCATCGTCATCTCCACAGGAAAAAATAAATAATAGGGCGGTCATTCCCAGAACGACCTTTCGGATAGGCATAGCATTCTTTTTATCGGGCGCAAGATACAATTTTCCCCTATTTTTGCAGAAGACCTTAACAAAGATTTTATTCTCTTTATGCGCATTGACAAATACCTTTGGTGTACACGATATTACAAGACCCGGAACCAGGCAACCGAGGCGTGCAAAAAAGGTCATATCAGGATCAATGAGCAGGTAGTGAAGCCTTCAAGGGAGGTGTATCCTACCGATAAAATTTCTTTGCGTAAAAACCAGATCGAATTTCAGCTTACCGTGCTGGAGATCCCTGATAGTCGTGTAGGTGCCAAGATTGTCGGACTTTACAGAACAGACACCACGCCAGCGGAAGCATTTGAGCATCAGGAGGCACAACGCCTCGCCCAGGAATATTATCGAAAAAAAGGAACAGGCCGGCCTACAAAAAAAGACCGAAGAAATATAGATGAATATTTGGATGAAGGGGACTAAGGAATTTTGGGATCAGCGGTACCTCAATCGCAATATGGGATGGGATATTGGAGAAGTATCTACACCTTTAAAGGAATATATCGATCAGTTAACTTCAAAAGACCTGAGAATTCTGGTTCCCGGTGCCGGAAATGGATACGAGGTGTCCTATTTGTTCAATCATGGGTTCAAATCTGTATATGCCTTAGATATCAGTGAAATTCCATTTAAAAAATTCAAAAAAGAACATCCGGATTTTCCAAAGGACCAACTTCTGATCGGTGATTTCTTTGAGTTCGATGAGATGAAATTCGACCTTATCCTGGAGCAAACATTTTTCTGTGCCTTACAACCCGATTTGAGGGAGAACTACGCTAAAAAAATGCACGCCCTCCTCAAGGACGGAGGTGTCCTTGCCGGATTGTTTTTTGATTTTGAATTAACGGAGGACGGTCCTCCCTATGGTGGGGATATCGAGGAATATCGCGAGGTTTTCTCAAAGTATTTCCATATCAGGAAGCTTGAACGCGCCTACAATTCGATTCCGCCCAGACAGGGTAGCGAACTCTTTTTTATCTTTGAAAAGAAAACAACCTTATCCCATGGAGAATAAGATCCTGAATCACCAGCAAATTCAGCATATTACAAGGCGAATTGCCTATCAGATCTACGAGACTAATGTTGAAGAAAAGCGGATCATAATTGCCGGGATTACAGGTGGCGGACTTGATTTCGCCAAAAAATTACAAAGGGTTTTGCGAAAGATTACCGAGGCAGAAATTGTTTTGTGTCAGGTGAGCATGGATAAATCAAACCCCATAAAAAGTGGAGTTACTACTTCCCTTTCCCCTGAGGAATACAAAAATGCATCCATTGTCCTGGTTGACGATGTATTGAATTCAGGTTCTACTTTGATCTACGGTGTACATCATTTTTTAAAAACACCTTTAAAGCGATTAAAGACAGCAGTTCTGGTGAACCGAAACCACAAGAAGTATCCCGTAAAAGCCGATTTTAAGGGGATATCCCTCTCTACTTCCCTACAGGAACACGTACACGTGCATTTTGAGGCAAAGAAGGATGTAGTCTTCCTAGACTAGTAAGGCCGAAATACTTTTGACGATCTCATCAACCGACTTTCCATCGCAGGGAATAGTATGCGTTGCCCGGCTATAGAAGGCCTGCCTTTCAAAAATGTGCTTCCCTATATAATCCGGTAATTCCTCGCTTTCCAAATGACTGATCACAGGTCTGTGGTCTTTTTCTAAGGAAAGCCTTTGAACCAAACCGCGAACTGACATTTGCAGATAAAACACATTTGGAGTTGCCTGTAACAATAGCTCCATATTTCCCGAATAGCACGGGGTACCGCCTCCCGTGGACAGGACCAGGTTTTCATTTGAGCTGAGAACTTCTTTGAGGTATTTGTGTTCTTCTTTTCTAAAGAATATTTCACCTTTATATTGGAATATTTCCGGAATACTGCTTCCGGTCTGAGCTTCCAGGTAGTCATCAAGATCAATAAAGTGCAGATTTCTCTGCCTGGCGAGTTCTTTGCCCACCACAGTTTTACCACTTCCCATGTACCCTATCAGGATGATCTTCGTCCCACTCATTCCGGCAAAAATGGCGCAATTGAATGGATATTCAAAAAAAAATAAATTTATCT
>JABDQK010000207.1 GCA_013042255.1 Flavobacteriaceae bacterium
CCAAAACCACTTCGTGTATCTTTTTTCCCCTGATCTATATATTTTTTCATCTTGTTTCTTGTTACTAAAATTAATAGTCGCCCAGTGTTTCGGCATTCTGATCCAGAGCCGTTTGCAATTGCTCATCATTCGGGGCTTTTCCATGCCAGGCATGGGTATGCATCATAAAATCAACGCCATTCCCCATGACCGTGTGCATAATGACACATACGGGCTTTCCTTTTCCGGTGCGACTTTTGGCTTCATTCATGGTCTTTATTACGGCATTGACATCATTACCATCCTCAAGCTCCAGAACGTCCCAGCCAAAGGCTTTGAATTTAGCACCTACATCACCCAGAGACATCACTTCCTCAGTGGCCCCGTCAATCTGTTGTCCATTCCTGTCGATTGTAGCGATGAGGTTATCCACTTTTTTACTTCCGGCATACATGATGGCTTCCCAGTTCTGACCTTCCTGAAGTTCTCCGTCTCCATGTAAACTGTAGATCAGATGCTCATCCTTATTAAGTTTTTTGGCCAGGGCAGCACCAACTGCGACTGACATTCCCTGTCCCAGGGAACCGGAGGCGATTCGCACCCCAGGTAATCCCTCATGGGTAGTAGGATGGCCCTGCAAACGTGAATTCAACAAACGAAAAGTATTGAGTTCTTCAATTGGAAAGAATCCTTTTCTGGCAAGAACACTGTAATAAACCGGTGAGATATGTCCGTTGGATAGAAAGAAGAGGTCTTCGCCTATCCCATCCATCGAAAAAGAATCTTTTAATTCCATAAGTTCAAAGTACAGGGCGACAAAAAATTCGGTACACCCAAGGGATCCGCCTGGATGGCCCGAATTAACCTTGTGTACCATTCGCACAATGTCTCTGCGAACCTGAATGATGATCTTGTCTAAGTCTTGTGATGCTGACATATAAATCGTCTTAATTTTCGGCCAAAAGTAACGGCAATCTTTTGCTTCCACAACTGGAGTTATTACATTTTATCAACGAAGGGCCCATGATAGAACTTTATTTTTTTGTTAGGAGAATTCTATGGTGTGTTAGCTATCTTTGCCTACTTAATTGAGGTATTGCAATTTAAACTACAACATACAGATCCGGCCTCAAAGGCCAGGGCCGGTGAAATGATCACGGATCACGGCAGCATCAAAACCCCCATTTTTATGCCTGTTGGTACGGTGGCCTCTGTAAAGGGGGTTCATCAGCGCGAGCTGAAGGAGGAAATTGATCCTGATATCATTCTCGGAAACACCTATCATCTGTACTTACGCCCGAAACCTGAAATTCTTAGACAAGCGGGTGGCCTTCATGCCTTTATGGGATGGGATCGAAATATTCTTACAGATAGTGGAGGGTACCAGGTGTATTCGCTTTCAGGAAACAGGAAGATCCGCGAGGAAGGCGTAAAATTTAAGTCGCATATCGATGGCTCTACGCATATGTTCACCCCTGAAAGAGTGATGGAAATCCAGAGAACTATCGGGGCAGATATTATTATGGCCTTTGATGAATGTACACCTTATCCATGCGACTACAACTATGCTGAGCGATCAATGCATATGACACACAGATGGTTGGAGCGCTGCATAACACACCTAGAAAAGACGCCCTTCCTTTACGATTACTCACAGACCTTTTTTCCCATTGTACAGGGATCTACCTTTAAAGACCTGAGGAAACAGTCGGCCGAATACATAGCCGGGGTGGGAGCAGAAGGAAATGCGATAGGAGGCCTGTCGGTAGGCGAACCCGCCGAGGAAATGTATGCCATGACAGAGGTGGTTTGCGATATCCTCCCCGAGGATAAACCCAGATACCTGATGGGTGTGGGAACACCTATAAATCTTCTTGAAAATATCGCCCTGGGCATAGATATGTTTGATTGCGTGATGCCCACCAGGAATGGACGTAACGGGATGTTATTTACCGCCGAGGGGACTATCAATATCAAAAACAAGAAATGGGAAGATGATTTCTCTCCGATTGATGAACATGGTCCAACCTTTGTTGATAGAGAATATTCCAAGGCCTACCTGAGACATCTTTTTGTCGCCAAGGAATACCTGGGGAAGCAAATTGCCACCATTCATAACCTCGGCTTTTACCTTTGGTTGGTAAGAGAAGCCAGAAATCATATTTTAGCAGGGGATTTTACTCCCTGGAAAGAAAGGATGGTCAAACAAATGGATAAGCGCCTGTAATGCTGAAAATACTGGATCGTTACATTTTAAAACGCTATCTCCTGACATTTGGGACGATGCTGCTTTTGTTTGTACCTATAGGGATTATGTTGAACCTGGCAGAGCAAATAGGGAAGATGATAGACAATGAAGCTCCCCTGAATGAAATCCTAATCTATTACATGAATTTTACCATCTATATCGGTAATCTGCTGTTCCCAATTTTCCTCTTCCTTTCCATCATTTTCTTTACTTCAAAACTAGCTAACAACACTGAGATTGTTGCAATCCTGAGTTCCGGGGTGTCGTACAGTAGATTTTTAAGACCCTACTGGATAGGTGCTTCCATCATTGCTGTAATGATGTTTTTTATGAGCATGTTTATAGTACCCAATGCCAGTGTTGGCTATCACGAATTCAAGTTTAAATATCTCAAAAAAGGGAAACAGGACAGGGTAACAAGCAATATCTTTAATCAGCTCAATGAGAATGATTTTATCTATGTCAGTAGTTTTGATCCCGATCGTCAAATTGGGTATAACTTTACCTATGAACACTTCGGGGACGACAATAAACTTGAGGAGAAAATAAGTGCAGGGAACATCCGCTGGGTGACTAAGGACAGTGTGTATCGGCTTACGAGCTATACAAACCGCAGGCTTGTGGGAGATAAGGAAATTGTTGTGACTAAGCGCAGGCTGGATACGATATTTAATTTTAAAATTGATGACCTTACACCGGTTTCCTATGTAGCCGAAACCAAGAATCTATTTGAATTAAATAAGTTCATCAAAACTCAGAAGAATAAGGGAGCTTCCAACATTAATACCTATATCCTTGTAAAATATAAACGCTGGGCGTTGCCATTGGCAGCTTTTATCCTTACGATCATCGGAGTGGCGGTATCCTCTGTAAAACGAAGGGGAGGCATGGGTGTCAATCTGGCCTTTGGAATAGGTGTCGCTTTTATCTATATCTTTTTTGACAAGGTCTTCGGTACCCTGGCAGAACAATCGGGTTTTTCACCCCTGCTCGCTGTTATTATTCCTAACCTGGCCTTTGGGGTACTGGGAATCTTTTTGCTGCAAAAAGCCAAAAGGTAGACTGAGTATCAACTTCTTTTCAGCTCAGAATATTCCCGGAATAGAGTGAAAACATTTATTAAACAAGGAAAAATTCAAAAAGCAAAACTGACCGGGAAGGTTCCCATTTATATTTTATATTTGTGGGCTGAATCAACCGAAACAAAACGAGATGGAATACTTGGATTTTGAACTTCCCATTAAGGAATTAGAAGAGCAGCTGGAGAAATGTCAGATCATTGGGGAGGAGAGTGATGTGGATGTAACCGAGACCTGCAAGCAGATAGAAAAAAAACTGTCTGAAACAAGGAAAGAAATTTATAAAAACCTCTCGGCATGGCAAAGGGTACAACTTTCCAGACACCCCAACAGACCCTATACCCTTGACTATATACGAGCGATTTGTGGTGAAACCTGGCTTGAACTCCACGGAGATCGGAATGTTAAGGATGATAAAGCCATGATCGGAGGCCTGGGAAAGATAGGGGATCAAAGCTATATGTTTATTGGGCAGCAAAAGGGATACAATACCAAAACAAGGCAATTGAGAAATTTCGGAATGGCAAATCCGGAAGGGTACAGAAAGGCATTGCGCCTGATGAAGTCGGCCGAAAAATTCAATATTCCCGTAGTTTGTTTTATCGATACTCCTGGGGCGTATCCCGGGATTGAGGCAGAGGAAAGAGGACAGGGGGAAGCTATTGCTCGGAACATTCTGGAAATGACACGACTAAAAGTACCTATTATAGTTGTTATAATCGGAGAAGGGGCGTCAGGGGGAGCTCTTGGAATAGGTGTGGGAGATAAAGTACTGATGCTGGAGAACACCTGGTACTCAGTTATCTCACCAGAATCTTGTTCTTCCATCTTGTGGCGTAGCTGGGAATATAAAGAAGTTGCCGCCTCGGCATTAAAATTAACCGCCACCGATATGAAACGGTTAAAGCTTATAGATGAGATCGTCAAAGAACCCGAAGGTGGAGCACATGCCAACCGGGAGAAGACCTTTGACATAGTAAAAAACAAAATAAGTAAGCATTACGAGCAACTTGAAAAGTTATCACCAAAAGAGCTGGTGAAAATGCGGATGGACAAGTATGCTAATATGGGAGTTTTCAGCGGGTAAAACGCTGTGTTAAAAGCTTTGACAAAAACCGGAGTTCATTAACTCCGGTTTTTTTATGTTATCAACACAATTTTGTAACTTATCAACATACAGATTGTTGATGAACCGTTAATATCGGAAATCCAATTTTAAATGTTAACTTAAGGTTAATGCATACTTTTACAGCTATGGAGAAACCAAATCCCGTTATTGGTCATAAAATAGGCAAATCGTCTCTGATCAACCTTGAGAAAGGTAAAATACCACCTCAAGCAGTTGATTTAGAGGAGGTTGTGCTTGGCGCGATGATGATCGATAAAAAAGGGGTTGACGAGGTAATCGATATTCTCCACCCCGATGTGTTCTACAAAGATGCGCATCGTTTTATCTACGAAGCTATCTTTAAGTTGTTCGAAAGCTCCGAACCGGTGGATTTATTAACCGTTTCAGCCCAATTACGGAAGGAAGGTAAGCTCGATCAGGTGGGAGGGGATTTTTACCTGATAAAACTCACCCAGAAAGTAGCCAGTTCTGCCCATATTGAATTTCACGCCAGGATCATCCTCCAGAAATATATCCAGCGTAGTTTAATTAAAATCTCAAGTGAGATAATAGAAGATGCTTATAATGAGGGGACTGATGTTTTCGACCTTCTCGATAACGCTGAAGCAAAACTATACGAGGTAACCCAGGGGAACTTAAAACGCTCAGCGGAAACAGCTCAGAATCTGGTCATCCAGGCCAAGAAAAAGATAGAGGAAATATCCAATAAAGATGGACTTAGCGGTATTCCATCCGGATTTGATAAAGTAGATAAATTAACCTCAGGTTGGCAGCCAAGCGACTTGATTATTATAGCTGCACGACCCGGAATGGGGAAAACGGCCCTCACCCTTTCCATGGCAAGGAATATGGCTGTGAATTCTAACATTCCTGTGGCTTTCTTCTCCCTGGAGATGTCGTCAGTACAGCTAATAACCCGACTCATATCTTCTGAAACCGGGTTGTCTTCAGAGAAACTGCGTACAGGTCGCTTAGAAAAACACGAGTGGGAACAGTTAAACGTAAAGGTGAAAGCCCTGGAAACAGCACCGCTGTTTATTGATGACACCCCTTCTCTTTCAATTTTTGACCTCAGGGCAAAGGCAAGACGATTGGCTTCTCAGCACAAGATAAAACTTATCGTCCTGGATTATCTGCAACTTATGACCGCCGGTGGAAGCCAGAAAGGCGGGAACAGAGAGCAGGAAATATCTACTATTTCGCGAAACCTAAAGGCTTTGGCCAAAGAACTTAACGTCCCGGTTATTGCATTATCCCAGCTTTCGAGGGCAGTTGAAACCAGGGGAGGAAGTAAAAGGCCTATTCTATCCGACTTAAGGGAATCCGGAGCGATCGAGCAGGATGCCGATATTGTTTCCTTTATTTATCGTCCTGAATACTACAAAATAGATGAGTGGGACGATGAAGAACGAACCCCTACACAGGGACAGGCCGAGTTTATCGTTGCAAAACATCGTAATGGTGGTTTAGATAATATTAGGTTAAAATTCATTGGTCAACTTGGTAAATTTGATAACTTGGATGACTTTGATTCTCCATTTGAATTCCAGTCGAAGATGAATGCAGACGGAGAGAACCCGTTCATTACTAAAAATCTGCCTAATGCCGATGAAGCATTTGGAAGTAGTTTGAACGATAATCCAGACCTAGACCCGGATGATAACGAAGTCCCATTTTAAGAAT
>JABDQK010000212.1 GCA_013042255.1 Flavobacteriaceae bacterium
GTCCGCTAAAGAATATTGCCATTTTATCCGGAATAGGGATTGAAATGGGGGTAATTATCTATCTGGCAGCTCAGGGTGGAATATGGCTTGATGAGCATTATCAGACCGAAAAAAGAGTATTTACAGCAGTGGCCACCATTATTGGAGTGGCTATTGCCATTTATGTTGTTCTTCTTCAGTTAAAAAGAATTAAATATTGATGAAAGCAACCCGATTACTAGTTACTTTTTTTATTCTATTACTTTCATCACTCCTGATTTCTCTTTGGCTGCATTTACAGGTCCAGCAGTACTTATCTATAGAGAAATGGTCCGATATGTTGCTGATGTCCTATACCTTGAATTTTATTCTGGCAGCAGTTATCTTTCTAATCCTCTATAGTTTGAGGAAAAAATTTAAAAATCAGATCGGATTCTTGTATATGGGTGGAAGCCTTCTGAAATTCCTCATCTTTTTTATCTTCTTTTACCCTGTCTATCATGCTGACGGGCTGGTGACAAAATCTGAATTTGCCGCCTTCTTTGTTCCCTACTTATTGTGCCTGATACTTGAAACCGTTTTCACGGCCAAAATCCTTCTCAAAGAAACATAAAGGAAAGCTTCCTTAGCCCTTATCAACAGGCTCTAAAATAAACGCCCAAATGCTTTTTTCTTTTTAGGAGAATAGCTTACATTTGCACCGATTTTTAGCGACCCGCATTTTAAGGCGATATGAGAAGACTTCTTACTGTAAAACTTTTATTGTTTAGTGCCTTTTTCCTCGGACATAGTCTAATCGCTTCCGCTAAGGAAGATGCTTCAGACGGATCAAAAAAGGACATTAAAACAGAGATCAAGGAATATATTGATCACCACCTTAAAGATTCACACGATTTTTCCATTTTTTCTTATACCAAAGACAATGGGGAACATGTTTATGTAGGGATCCCTTTACCCGTCATAATCTGGGATGATGGAATAAAGTTTTTTTCATCCTCTAAGTTTCATCACGGGGAGACTATTGCCGAGGCAGGGGGAGACTATTATGCCCTTGAGCACGGAAAAATATACAAAACCGATGCAGAAGGGAATCTTTCCCATGACGAAGAAGGTCATATAACAAATCCGAAACCCATCGATTTTTCCATTACCAAAAACGTGGTAATGATGGTTATAACGGGCTTATTGATGCTTTGGTTGTTTTCCAGTCTGGCGCGATCTTACGCCAAAAACAATGGAGTGCCTACCGGCGCTGGCAGGTTTTTTGAGCCAATAGTGATCTACATTAGAGATGATATTGCCAGACCCACAATTGGAGAAAAAAGGTATAAAAAGTATATGCCTTTCCTGTTGACTATATTCTTTTTTATCTGGTTTCTGAACATGTTCGGGCTTACGCCATTGGGAATAAACGTTACGGGGAATATCGCTATTACTTTTGGCCTGGCTTTACTGACATTCCTGATTACGAATTTCACTGGAACCAAGGATTATTGGAAACACCTTGTAGATCCTTTGGGTGATGCGATGCCATGGTATGGGAAACTCCCTATCTATATCATATTAGTGCCCATCGAATTGCTGGGTCTTATCATCAAACCCTTTGCACTCCTCATCCGATTGTACGCAAATATGCAAGCCGGACACATTGTACTAATGAGTCTTATCGGGTTGATGTTCATTTTTAAAAGTTGGATTGGTAGTCCGCTGTCATTTTTCCTGGCATTTGCGATTACCCTGATTGAAGTGCTGGTGGCTTTGCTGCAGGCGTATATTTTTACGATGTTATCATCTCTTTATTTTGGTTTTGCTTCGGAGGAACACGATCATCATGAGGAAGAAGCAGAACTGGCACATTTATAAAAAACCTTCTAAGAAGGTATAAAAAATTGAATTTTAATTTTAAACTAGATAGAGTATGGAAATTCCAGTAATGGTAGGTGCAGGTTTGGTAGTAATTGGTGTTGGTATTGGTATTGGTAGAATCGGTGGTTCTGCTATGGAAGCCATTGCCCGTCAGCCAGAGGCCTACGGAAAGATTCAAACAGCGATGCTTATTGTAGCGGCGCTTATTGAAGGTATTGGTTTTGCGGCCCTTTTTGCCGTATAAACAAAAGTACTAAAGGAGAAGGCCATGACGGTTGGTCATGGCCCTCCTTAGTTTAAAATTTCAGGTATAAAGTAGATTTTAGTATGGAAAAATTGTTAAATGACTTTTCGTTCGGCTTGTTTGTATGGCAAACGTTGCTTTTCGTATTGCTGCTTTGGCTTATGTATAGATTTGCATGGAAGCCAATTCTGAATGCAATTAATGACAGAGAAGATGGGATTAAGAACGCCCTTGCTGCTGCTGAGGATGCTAAAAAAGAAATGCAGAATGTCACAGCAGATAGCGAAAAGTTATTGCAGGAAGCTCGTGGTGAACGTGAGGCAATGTTGAAGGAGGCCAGGGAGATCAAGGAAAAAATGGTTTCTGATGCTAAAGAACAGGCTAAAGTAGAAGGTGACAAGATGATTGCACAGGCCAAGGCTACCATTGATAGTGAAAAAAAGGCAGCTGTTGCTGAAATAAAGAATCAGGTAGCGGATCTTTCAGTTCAGATCGCCGAGAAGGTTCTTAAAGAAGAATTGACCAATAAAGACAAGCAGCTAAAATTGGTTGATAATATGTTAGGCGACATTAAACTTAATTAACCCTCATGAACGAAGCAAGAGCGGCAGCACGTTACGCCAAGGCAATTCTGGACTTTGCGGTAGAGAAGAAAAAGACCGATATCCTGGAAAAGGATATGAGATCTATTGTCGAGACTATCGGGACAAGTAAGGAGTTAAAGGAAATGCTCGCCAGTCCGGTGCTGAAAGGGGAGATGAAGAAAAAAGCCCTCCTATCTGTTTTTAAGGGCTCAGACGCTATAACAGAAGGGCTGTTCGATTTGCTGCTTCAAAACAAAAGGATCAACCTTCTGAACGAGGTGGCTCTAAAATATATCATCCTCAATGAGGACCTTAAAGGTGAAGGTGTGGCTTTTGTTACCACAGCGGTGCCTTTATCCGGGGAGTTAGAGAAGAAAGTATTGAAAGAAGTTTCTAAACTTACCGGAAATAAAATTGTGGTAAAAAACAAAATAGATAAAAGTATCGTTGGCGGATTCATCCTCAGAGTAGGGGATCTTCAGTACGATGCGAGTATCTCAAACAAATTGAATACCATAAAAAGAGAATTTACTAAAAGCATATAAATTTTAATTGCGGAGACAGGTTAGCCCCTGCTTCGTTTTATATTTTAAATCATATGGCAGGAGTTAAAGCCGCGGAAGTATCGGCAATCTTAAAGAAACAATTATCTGGCTTTGAGGCCAAAGCATCTTTGGATGAAATAGGAACTGTCCTTCAGGTAGGAGATGGTATTGCACGTGTTTACGGCCTCTCTAATGCTCAATACGGCGAGTTGGTCGAGTTTGACGGCGGATTGGAAGGGATTGTTCTAAACCTGGAAGAGGATAACGTTGGGGTTGTATTACTGGGACCTTCAAAAGAGATTAAAGAGGGGACTACAGTTAAGAGAACTCAGAGAATTGCCTCTATAAATGTTGGAGAAGGAATTACAGGCAGAGTAGTGGATACACTTGGAAATCCTATCGATGGGAAGGGACCTATTGCAGGGAAAACCTATGAGATGCCCCTTGAAAGGAAAGCTCCCGGAGTTATTTTCCGTCAGCCGGTAAATGAGCCTCTTCAGACAGGTATCAAGGCTATCGATGCTATGATTCCGATCGGCCGGGGACAGCGTGAATTAGTAATTGGAGACCGTCAAACCGGTAAAACGACCGTATGTATTGATACTATTATCAATCAGAAGGAATTCTATGATGCAGGGAACCCTGTTTATTGTATTTACGTTGCTATCGGACAGAAGGCTTCAACCGTGGCCAACATTGCAAAGACACTTGAAGATAAAGGAGCTCTGGCCTACACAACTATTGTAGCTGCCAATGCCTCTGATCCTGCTCCCATGCAGGTATATGCCCCATTCGCCGGTGCAGCTATCGGAGAATATTTCAGGGATAGTGGCCGTCCGGCTTTGATTATATATGACGATTTGTCAAAACAGGCGGTGGCTTACAGGGAAGTTTCTTTGTTACTCCGACGTCCACCTGGAAGGGAAGCATATCCCGGAGACGTTTTCTATCTGCATTCAAGACTGCTTGAAAGGGCAGCAAAGGTTATCGATGATGATGCCATTGCAAAAAACATGAATGACTTACCGGAACCCATCAGGCCTATGGTCAAAGGGGGCGGATCGCTTACAGCACTGCCGGTAATTGAAACACAGGCAGGTGACGTATCTGCCTATATTCCTACAAACGTGATCTCCATTACCGATGGTCAGATATTCCTCGAGCAGGATTTATTTAACCAGGGTGTAAGACCGGCGATTAACGTGGGGATATCCGTATCAAGGGTTGGTGGATCGGCCCAGATAAAGTCCATGAAAAAGGTAGCAGGAACACTAAAACTAGACCAGGCACAATTCCGTGAATTGGAAGCTTTTGCCAAGTTCGGTTCCGATCTCGATGCGGCAACTTTAAATGTCATTGAGAAAGGGCGAAGGAACGTTGAGATCCTGAAGCAAGCACAGAATGACCCCTTCACGGTAGAAGATCAGGTAGCAATTATCTTTGCGGGATCCAAAAACCTGCTGAGAGACGTGCCTGTTGAAAAGGTAAAAGAGTTTGAGCAGGATTATCTGGAATTCTTAAATGCGAAACACAGGGATACCCTCGATACTTTAAAAGCTGGTAAGTTAACGGATGAAGTTACCGAAACTTTAACTGCAGTTTGTAAAGACCTGGTGAAGAAATATAAGAGCTAAAACTCAGCAGAAGATAAAAAATGGCAAACCTAAAGGAAATACGGAATAGAATAGCGTCGGTTTCTTCAACTATGCAGATAACGAGTGCCATGAAAATGGTTTCGGCTGCCAAGTTAAAGAAAGCACAGGATGCGATTACTGCCATGCGCCCGTATGCCAATAAATTAACTGAGCTCTTGCAGAATTTAAGTGGGAGCCTGGATGCGGACTCCGGAAGTTCTTATGCGGAAGAACGCCCGGTAAATAAAGTGCTGATTGTTTCCATAACCTCTAATCGTGGCTTATGTGGAGCCTTCAACTCTAATATAATAAAGGAATGTATTTCCATCAAAGCGAACTCTTTCAATGCTCAGGAGGTCCATTTTATGACCATTGGGAAAAAGGGAGCCGATATTCTGAAGAAAAAGAATAAGGTGGTTGCTGATCACAGCAAGGTCTATGATGATCTCACTTTTGACAATATCGCACAGATCGCGGAGGAGTTAATGTCTTTCTATGTAGATGGATCTTATGACAAGATTATTCTGGTCTACAATAAGTTTAAAAATGCAGCAACTCAGATATTAATGACGGAGCAATTTCTTCCTATTGTTGCAGAAAAATCTGAATCCGGAAACGCAGTTGATTACATATTTGAACCTGAGAAAGAGAAAATTGTAATGGAACTCATTCCGAAATCACTGAAAACACAGTTGTATAAAGCTGTACGTGATTCCTTTGCGAGTGAGCACGGTGCCCGAATGACAGCAATGCACAAGGCAACAGATAATGCCTCGGAGCTAAGGGACCAGTTAAAGCTAACATACAACAAAGCAAGACAAGCAGCGATTACCAATGAAATCCTTGAAATTGTTGGAGGTGCAGAAGCACTGAACAATTAAAATAATTCAATTATTCCAAGACTAAACCCCAACCAAAAGTTGGGGTTTACTTTTTACAATACACCAGAATAAGTACTTTTGGCATCACTATTGAATGCTAATAGGCAAAAGGCTAAATCATGAAAAAAATTCCCTTCTATACATTTATTGTTTTATTTGGTTTGTTTGGATGCTCTTCTCAGAAAAAACTGAGTTCTGATGCTCCATTTGCCATAACAGCTGCAAGTTGTCAGGATTTTGCTTCTGGCAGGGAAGAAGGAGGAACAGGGTTTACCCTTGAATTTTCTTTTGAAGGAGAGGTAAGTTCAATTGAATTTCAAAAAGTATATTTCAGAGGGCATATATTAAACCCTGAATTAAAAACCCTGGAAGGTGAGACGGTCCTGGTATGTCGACACGAAAAGAAGAAGGCTGGTGAGGGAAAAGGCATGGTGATGCACGCTGACCCCAGGGAAGAAATAGGGAATCAGCCGCCTGCCATGTTAAAGGATAATCAGGAAGATTTTCCTTTTAAATTAGAAGCAGGCGAGGCAGTTATACAGTATTCATTAATAGGCAAAAAAAAGGTAAACTACTTCAAGCTTACAGGGGTCAAAGAGAAAATGCCTGTTCAATATCCTTCGCGGCCTAAAAACTAACTTTGCTGGCAGGCTTTAAATACCTAATTTTAAGCCATACCTAACACAGCCGCGCTTGAGTCTGTTTCAGAAGTTATTTAAGCAAACCTTTATTTATGGATTGGCAACAGTCTTACCCAGGATGTTGTCATTTATTCTGGTTCCTCTTTATACTCAGGTAATGCCTACGGGATCCTATGGCGAAGTGACCTTAATCTTTGCCTGGTTCGCCATATTTAATGTCGTGCTTGCTTATGGAATGGAAACAGCTTTTTTCCGTTTTTACAACAGTGAGAAGAACAAGACAGGAGTAATTTCCACCTCTCTGGTATCCCTGATGGGAACTACAGCTTTGTTTACCGTGTTCGCCCTGATATTTCAGGATCGTTTAGCCTTGCTTCTCAATATTGACGGGCAGTTTATCAAGTATGTTATTTTTATCCTCGCCCTTGATGCCCTTGCCATCATTCCATTTGCTTTATTACGCGCAAAACAGAATCCACAGCGATACGCAGTCATAAAAATTCTGAATGTAGCTATCAACCTCAGCCTTAATGTCTTTTTTCTACTCATTCTGCCAGGCCTTGCAAAGGGCAATACAGAGGGCCTGACAGGAATGCTCTATATACCCGATTTTGAAATCTCATATATATTTATTTCCAATCTCATTGCAAGTGGTTTTACGCTTTTATTGATCTCACCTTCGTACAAATTACCTTCCTATAAATTTGACAGGGTATTATGGTCTAAAATGATCAGGTACGGTTTACCGGTTATGATTGCGGGTATTGCATTTACGATTAATGAGGTATTTGACAGAATCATGCTATCAGAACTTCTTCCTTCAGCCATAGCCAAGAGTGAGATAGGAAAATATTCGGCTTGTTATAAGATAGCCCTCTTCATGACTTTGTTTGCCACGGCTTTCCGTCTGGGAATAGAGCCCTTTTTTTTTAGTCATTCCCGTTCCGAGAACCCACAACGGGCCTATGCCCAGATCACGAATTACTTCGTGGTTCTTGGGAGTGTAATTTTGTTGGCTGTTGTGGTTTATTCTGATCTACTGAAGGTTTTAATAGTCAGAAATTCCGATTATTGGGAAGCAATGCCTGTGGTTCCGATTATCGTCCTGGCAAGTTTTTGTCTGGGGATTTATCACAATTTATCAGTTTGGTACAAAGTAACTGACCGCACCAGATTTGGGGCGTATATATCAATAGCTGGCGCAATAATTACTATCGCGATCAATTATCTGTTTATCCCTTCAATAGGCTATTACGCTTCAGCTTATGCCACCTTAGCTGCTTATGCAAGCATGATGTTTATTTCATATTATTTCGGGCGTAAATACTACCCTATTCCGTATAATTTCAGGAAGATCGGTTTTTATATGGGAATTTCAATTTTATTTTCGGCCCTCTCCTTCTATGTATTTAATGGAAACATCCTAATTGGATCACTTCTGCTTTTAGTATTTTTACTCCTGGTTTACAAGATGGAGTACGACCTGCTCAAACGAATATTTATACGAAATGAAAGTTAAGATCATAAATAAATCACATCATCCACTTCCCGAATACGAAACAGCTACATCAGCAGGAATGGACCTTCGCGCCAACCTAACGGAGCCCGTCAGGCTTGAACCTATGGAGAGGAAAATAATTAAAACAGGTTTGTTCCTCGAAATACCTGCGGGATTTGAGGCTCAGATCAGACCAAGAAGTGGCCTGGCTGCCAAGAAGGGTATTACGGTTCTCAATACTCCGGGAACTATAGATGCAGATTATAGGGGTGAGATTGGCGTGATTCTTGTTAATCTTTCCAATGAAGCTTTTGTAATTGAAGATGGTGAGCGAATTGCTCAGATGGTTATCGCAAGGCACGAAAGAGCCACATGGGCTGAGGTTCAGGAATTATCCGAAACCAGCAGGGGCGAGGGAGGATTTGGAAGTACAGGAACTCGTTAGTCTTTATCAAAAAGACGTAATCTCGATAACAATGAAATGGGTATATCTATTGAAAATGGTTTTTCTGATGGCCTTAATAGTGCCTTTCAGTAGTATTGCCCAAGAGGAAGAGAGTGCCGAGATATCAATGGACTCTAATACGGATACGTTTCAGGAACTATTTTTTGAAGCCTTAAAGCAGAAAGGAATTGAAAATTACGACAAGGCAATCAATGCCCTGTTAAAGTGCAAGGAAATTCATCCGGATAGTTCTGTGATTGATCATGAACTCGCCAAGACCTACCAACTCAATAATCAGCTCGCTAAAGCCCAGGAATACGCACTCTCGGCACTTAAGAACCAGGCAGAAAATTTATGGTATCTCAATACGTATATCGCAATTGTGGATTTAGGAGATTCAAATTTTAATTCCGTTATAGATCAGATTCCATTCGATAATATTAAGCTCAAAGAGAATCTCACAGAGATATTGGTGAAACAGAAAAAATACAAGCTGGCTAAAAAAGTGTTGAAAGAACTCAAGGAAAGTCCGTTTACCGAAAACATGACCGCTCGAATAACCTATTCTTCAGATCAGGAGGAAATTCCTGAATCAACGGAGGCCAATGGAAAGGAGGAAATTGACAACCCTTTAATTGCCCTGATGGAGACTATTAAAGCCCATATGGAAAAGGAAGAATATGAAAAATTAAATACTCTTGCCACTAGCGCCCTGGAGGAATATCCGTTACAGCCCTATTTTTATTATGCCAAAGGTATGGCCTTGAACAGAACTGCAGATTTCAGGCAAGCGTCAGATTATTTAACAATGGGGCTCGACTTTATATACGAAGACGAGAATCTTACGTTTATGTTTTATAGAGAGTTAGCCACATCTTACAAGGGTTTGGGTGATGCAACTATGGCAAATATGTATCTTAGCAAAATAAAAAATGGGTCGTGAGAAGATGAAGAAAATGAAACGTGCGGGACTAAAGCTTGGCTACGGGATAATACTATTTGCATTAATCTCTTCGTGTAAATCAGCAAAAATACTATCAGACCAGACTCTTGATGCAAAATTACCGGCTAGAACCATCATCAGAAACCACTATAAAAATACGGTCGATTTTAAAACGCTTACAGGTCGACTAAAGATAGATTTTTCGGATGGATCTTCCAGTCAGAGTCTTGGCGTTAGTCTCAGAATGGAGAAGGACAAGGCAATCTGGTTAAGTGCACCGCTCGGAGTAGTAAAGGCGATGATCACACCAGACAGGGTCACTTTCTACAATAAATTGGAGAACAGTTACTTTGATGGTAGTTTTGAATACCTAAGTCGATTACTGGGCACGGAACTCGACTATAAGAAAGTACAAAATCTATTGCTGGGGGAAGCGCTGTTCGATCTGAGGGATGATCGCTACGAGGTAAGTCTAAACACAAGCTCTTATGAATTAAAACCTGTAAAGTCAATAGACCTGTTTAAAACCCTTTTTATGATTTATCCGGGGAGTTACAAACTTGCCTCACAACAAATTTCACAACCGCTTCAAAAAAGGCTGCTCGAGATCAGGTATAAGGATTATCAGCAAAAAAACAACAAAATAGTCCCAAATTCAGTGGGGATTCTGGCAATTGATAACAATCAGCGCAATGTGATTGATATCGAATACCGTAATATTGAGTTCAATACCAAAGTCAGTTTTCCCTACAAGATTCCCAATGGCTATGAAAAGATTGTTTTGAATTGATATGAATACATTCTTTGGACAACGGCTAATATTACTTCTTGCAATATGGTTTCTATCAGGGGTACCGGGAATAGCTCAGACTAATGAGCAAAAGGCTCTTGAGGCAAAACGGGAGCAACTTCAGAAAGAAATCACCGAAATGAATCGTTTACTCTTTGCAGAGCGAAAGCAACGGGGAACGGTACTTGATCAATTAGAACTGCTGGATCAAAAGATCAACGTAAGGCAACAACTTATCAGGGTAACCAATCAGCAATCGAACCTGCTAAGCAGGCAGGTAAATGCCAATATCAGGAATATTGCAAAACTGAGGGAAGATCTCGACATTCTGAAAGATGAGTATGCCAATATGATCAGAAAATCTTATCGAAATCGATCCCAGCAAAGTCGATTGATGTTCCTGCTTTCTTCTTCAAACTTCTATCAGGCATATAAACGCCTTCAGTATCTGAAACAATACACCCGATATAGGAAAGAGCAGGGGGTACAGATTGCTGAAAAAACAGAAGACCTTATCACGCTAAATAATGACCTAACGAGACAGCGAAGGGAGAAGGAATCCTTAATTGCAGAAAACAAAGCGGCACGTAAAGAACTTTTTGAAGAGATCAATGAACAAAAGGGCCTGCTTAAAACCATCAGGCAAAACGAGAGCAATTACGCTGTTGCTATCAATAAGAAAAAAGCTGAGGCCAGGAAAATTGATGAACAGATTGAACGACTTATTCGCAGTGCAATTGCAGCGTCAAATAAAAAAGCAGGGAATTCAGCCTCAAGTAGCCGATTTGTTTTAACACCTGAAGCAACTATTATTGCAAATAATTTTTCCGCGAATAAAGGCCGACTCATATGGCCTGTGGAGAAAGGGATTAAAAGGCAGGGCTTTGGCATTTACAGCGATGCTGTCTATCCTGGAATTAAACATCAGAATAATGGGGTAATCATCGCTACTGACAAAGGAGCTAAGGCAAGGGCTGTGTTTGAAGGAGAGGTCATTGCTATTATGGCAGTACCGGGGGGAGGAAAAGGGGTACAGGTTAAGCATGGAAATTATATCAGTACCTATTACAATCTGGCCAATCTTTACGTTAAAAAGGGGGATCGGGTAAATGCCAAGGAGGAATTAGGTGAGATTTATACAAATAGATTGAATGGTCTCACCCAGTTAAAATTTTATCTCTACAGAGATGCCACCCGGTTGAATCCGGAAGAATGGATCTACCAACTTTAAAATATATAGCATGGATAAAATAACAGATCTCAAGGGAGAGTTTACCCTTCATAACGGTGTAAAAATGCCATATTTCGGACTCGGAGTTTGGCAAGCGAAAGATGGAGAAGAAGTGATTAATGCGGTTAAATGGGCTTTAGAGGCAGGATACAGGCATATAGATACCGCAGCTATCTATCAAAATGAAGAAGGAGTAGGGACCGGTATAAGGGAAAGCGGGATTCCCAGAGAGGATATATTTCTCGTAAGTAAGGTATGGAATACGGAGCAAGGATATGAAGCAACACTAGAGGCTTTTGAAAAAAGTTTAAAGAGATTAAATACCGATTATTTAGACCTCTATTTGGTTCACTGGCCGGTAAGAGGAAAATATAAAGAAACCTGGAAAGCTTTAGAGACACTTTACAAAGAGAAGCGGGTACGGGCCATAGGAGTGAGTAATTTTCTCAAACATCATCTGGAAGATTTGTTAGAAGATGCTTCCATCGTACCTATGGTAAACCAAATGGAATTTCACCCTTATCTGGTACAACAAGAACTGCTCGATTATTGTAAAGACAAAGGAATTCAATACGAGGCCTGGTCCCCGCTTATGCAGGGTAATATTTTTGAGTTGGAAGTATTTAAAAGCCTGGCAAAAAAATACAATAAAACAATTGCTCAGATTGTCCTTAGATGGGATCTTCAAAAAGGAGTCATTACGATTCCCAAATCGTCTAAAAAGGAACGAATTTTGGATAATGCAGACATTTTTGATTTCTCGATTTCTGAAGAAGACATGAATAAAATCGATGGATTAGAAAGAGGAAAGCGATTTGGGCCTGATCCTGACACTTTTGATTTTTAATGTGCCTTTAATCACAATTATTCGGTAAATAAGGCCTTGAGTTCTGTAGCATCGTGTGGTTTCATTTTGCCAGCAAGGACCAGACTGAGCTGCTTCCGTCTGAGGGCCCCTTCATATCTGATTTTTTCCAGCTCCGTCTCAGGCTCAATGGGCGGGATAGCTGTTGGCTTCCCGGTTTCATCCACAGCCACAAAAGTATAAATGGCTTCATTGGCCTTGGTTCGTTCCCCACTAAAACGATCTTCTATCCATACATCAATATACACCTCCATAGATGTACGGAAAGTCCTTGAAATGGCAGCTTCAAGAGTAACAACACTGCCCAGGGGTACAGATCGGTTGAAGGCTACGTGATTCACCGAAGCGGTCACCGTAATTCTCCTGCTATGACGCCTTGCAGAAATACTTGCAGCACGATCCATTCTGGCTAATAACTCGCCACCAAATAGATTGTTGAGTGGATTTGTTTCACTGGGAAGAACCAGATCGGTCATTACAGTTCTTGAATCACTGGGAGTTTTAGGCTTCATACGACAAATTTTGGCAAAGATACAAGCTATTGAAGTGCTTGAAAATAGGAAAGCTTATTATTTAACAGAAAGAAGCCAGGCATCCCTTGATTCTTTCAGTCTAATCTGTTTTAAAGCCTCCAGGGCTTCTTTAGGATCGGCATAACTCGCAAATGCCACCTGATACAAACCAAATTTATTCTGTCCGACATAAAAAGCACTATACCCCTTATTTTGGAGTTGATTTATCTTTTTATCGGCGTTGCTTCTTTCTCTGAAGGCACCTGCGATTATGTGGTGACTTTTTCTGATATTCCTTTCTACCTCAATCTTAAAAACAGGTAATTCCAGCGGTTTAGTATCAAAGAAAGTAGCTTCCTGTATACTATTGGCAATAATTTCCTGCGCTTTCTGCTGTGAAACGAGTTCATTTGAAAGGGCCTGGTTGTACGTTCTGTAGCCCGTAAATCCAGCGGAGATTGCCAGAAGAACGATGGCCGCATATTTAAGAAGTGGCCTGAAATTACTTTTTTCTCTTGTTTCAGGAGTGATGATAAAAGGGACTTTCTCCTCAATTTCTTCTACCTCCTCTTTTAATTGCTCTCTGAGAACAGGCTTAGATACAAAAGAACTCAACCCAAAAGATGATGTAAGAAAATTGGTTTGTTTTGTAGGTTGGAAAATCAATTTACCTTCCCGAGTGGGTTTAAAGGTGCCTATATTGTCAAAAACGAGAGATTCACCATTTTCCAATTGCTCTTTCCACTGTTCAACATTCTTCGCTAATTTCTCCTGAACTTCTTCATATGAGGATTTTTCAGCTTCAGCCATATAAGAGATGAGCAGGCCGTCATTGGATTGGAGCTGACGGTTAAAAGACAGCACCTTGGAAGGAGGGTAAAATGTGTGGGCCGACTTGTCAATAAAGGCCGATTTAACATGGGTTAAAAAGGCACCAAATTCTGGTACTACCACGCAATTATAACGGTAAAGAAGCTCTTCTATGTAACCTGAGGTACTCATTAACACAAAGATGAAAAAAAATAGGGCGGCTACAAAATGGCGGATAACTTTTTATTAACATTACTTTTTCACTATTTTGTACATGAAGAAATTTGTGCCGTAAGATGATGAAGGAGGATATAATTTCTGTTCTAAGACTGCAATCTATTCCCAACATAGGGGAAATTTCCGCCAGGAAACTCATTAGTCATTGCGGTAGCGCCGAAGAGGTTTTCAGGGAAAAGAAAAGTGTTTTACACCATATTGATGGTATTGGAACCAAAGTCACCCATGAGCTACTCGATCATAAATATCTTTTAGCAGCAGAGAGGGAATATCGCTTTATAGAGGACCAAAACATACAAACCCATTATTTCGAAGAAACCAGCTTCCCTAAATATCTCAGGCACTGCCCTGATGCTCCTCTTCTGCTTTTTTCAAGAGGATCAATTCATTTAGAAAATCAGAGGATTATAAGTATTGTCGGCACTCGTAATATGACCACGGCCGGCAGGTCGTTTTGCGAACATTTTATGGAAGAACTAAGGCCATTTAACCCCGTAATTGTAAGTGGTTTTGCCTACGGGGTGGATATTTGCATCCAAAATGCTGCCGTAGAATTCGGATTGCAGACTATTGGTTGTTTGGCGCACGGACTAAATCAGATATATCCCAGGGCACATAAAAGGTATTGCGCTGAAGTAGAAAAAAATGGTGGTTTTTTTACCGAGTTCTGGAGTACCAGCAAACCGGAGAGAGTTAATTTTCTAAAGAGAAATCGGATTATTGCGGGTATTAGTCAGGCAACCATCGTTATTGAATCAGCACATAAAGGGGGCAGCCTGGTAACAGCTGATATCGCGAATAGCTACAATCGCGATGTATTTGCAGTGCCGGGGAGACCTGGTGATATTTACAGTGAAGGCACAAATAATCTGATTAAAAGACAAAAGGCTCATCTGCTTACTTCGGCAGCTGATTTGGTCTACCACCTGAATTGGGATATTGAGGAGAGAGAAAAATCGGTTATTCAAACAAAACTTTTTGTCGATTTAAACCCCGTGGAACAGTCAATTTACAATCAATTACAATTGGGGGGAAGGCAATTGTTGGATGATATTGCCATGAAAAGTAAAATACCTGTTTATAATACTGCCTCAGCTTTATTGGCAATGGAATTAAAAGGAGTTGTACGTCCGCTTCCGGGAAATTGTTTTGAAGCTATTTAAAAAAGTCGCTTTTTCAATATCCGAGTTTATTGCGGACACGGTTTAAGACTTCTTCAGCGACATGCCCCGCTTTTTTTGCACCCAAACTCAACAACTGGTCAACTTCCGACTTGTTTTCCATGTAATAATCGAATTTTTTCCTGGGCTCTTCAAATTTTGAAACTATACATTCATACAGCTCCTGTTTTGCATGACCATAACCGTAGTTTCCCTTCTTATAGTTTTCCCGCATTCTTGTGACATCCGCTTTTGGGGCCAGAAGAGCGTATAAAGCAAATACATTATCGCTTTCGGGATCTTTAGGATCTTCCAGAGGGGTACTATCTGTCTTTATCCCCATGATCTGCTTTCGAAGTTGTTTGTCTGGCAGGAAAATGTTGATGAGGTTTCCTTTACTTTTACTCATTTTTTCTCCATCTGTCCCCGGGATATACATGGTTTCTTCCTGTACCTGAGCTTCGGGTAGGACAAAAGTGTCACCTAGTTGAGCGTGAAATCGCGAAGCAACATCACGAGTCATTTCCAGATGCTGCAGCTGATCTTTTCCTACGGGAACTATATTGGCATCATATAGCAGAATATCGGCGGCCATTAGCATGGGGTAAGTAAACAGTCCCGCATTCACATCTTCCAGTCTGTCAGCCTTATCTTTAAAGGAATGGGCCAGTGTTAGCCGTTGATATGGAAAGAAACAACTAAGATACCAGGCCAATTCTGTGACTTGCGGTACATCACTCTGTCTATAAAAAACAGTCTTATTAACATCCAGGCCGAAGGCAAGCCACGCAGCAGCAGTCGCATAAGTGTTATTCCGGAGCTCTTCTCCATTTTTTATCTGGGTCAGCGAATGCATGTCAGCAATGAAGAGAAAAGATTCATTCTTTGGATTTTCCGCCATATTTATGGCAGGAATGATCGCCCCAAGGATATTCCCGAGGTGCGGAGTACCTGTACTTTGTATACCTGTCAAGATTCTTGCCATCCGCTGAACTTTAAAGAATGACAAAAGTAAAAGAAATACTAAAACCCTGCTAAAATTGTTATTTTTGATTTTATGTTGAGGCTTTTAAAAAAAGCAGGCCAGCTTTTGTATCGCATTTGGTTTTACATTTTGGTGGCCATCCCCATTATAGTATTCTCCCCTCTCCTGATTGTATTATCCTTCTCTGAAAAGACTTATCCCCAGTTTTTCTGGTTAGCCCGAAATATCTGGGCAACTGTAATATTGTACGGTATGGGTTGCATCCCCAGGATAGAATATGAGGAAAAACTTGTAAAAGGGAAGAGTTATATGTTGGTGGCCAACCACACAAGTATGCTCGATATTATGCTAATGCTCAGGGTGAGCAGGAATCCTTTTGTCTTTGTGGGAAAGAAGGAACTGGTAAAGATTCCGATTTTCGGGTTTTTTTACAAACGGGTCTGTATCATGGTCGATCGTGAGGATAGCAAGAGTAGAATGGGAGTATACCGCAGGGCACAACGCAGACTCAATCAGGGTCTGAGTATCTGTATTTTTCCGGAAGGAGGAGTACCACCTGAAGAGATCGTTTTAGATGAATTTAAAGACGGGGCCTTTAAGATGGGAATTGCGCATAATATACCGATCGTTCCGATTATATTTTTTGATGCAAAGAAGCGATTTCCTTTCACTATTTACAAAGGCGGTCCAGGATGGTTAAGAGTAAAAGTATTGCCTTTTATTAAAACTGACGGGCTGGTTGAAA
>JABDQK010000168.1 GCA_013042255.1 Flavobacteriaceae bacterium
ACTCCTTCTGCTCCAGTTCAAATGGCACGTCATCCACGACACTATCTTTTGCTTTAAGTTCCAGTTCAAAAAAGAAAGAACTGCCTTTTCCTATTTCACTTTTCAGTTGGATCTGACTGTCGAAGAGTCCCAGAAGACTTTTTACGATAGTAAGTCCCAGACCAGTTCCTCCGTATTCTCTGTTGATTTGAATAGAGCCCTGTTCAAAACTGTCGAAAATACTCTGCTGCTGTTCTTTGCTGATTCCTATTCCGTTATCTTTGACCTCAAAATAGACGGTGACATTTTCTTCTTCTTTTTTAAGCAACCTGGCTATTACCCTTACTTCCCCGTTTTTAGTGAACTTTATGGAATTTCCTATAAGATTGATCAGGATCTGAGATAGTTTCAAAGGGTCACTCATCAGATGCTGGGGAATATTGTCATCGTATTCGAGAATGATCTTGGTATTCTTTTCTTTGGCACTTTGTTGGAGTGAATCTATCACCTCACTGATAATCTTTTTCAGATAGAACTCCAGGCTTGCAGGTTCCAATTTATCAGCATCAATTTTATTGATCTGGAGGATGTCATTGATAAAATTCAGGAGGTAATCCCCTGAAAATTTAAGAGATTTGAGGTGCTCTTTCTGATGATCCGGCGGGTTTTCCTCCAGCAGTAAATGGGTTAATCCGGTAACTGCGTAGAGCGGCGTTCGTAACTCGTGACTCACAGTTGAGAGGAAATTTGTTTTAGCCTCCATAGCCTGCACAGCGGCATCCCTTGCGGCCTGCAATTCCCTGTTTTTGGTTTGCAGCAAATCGTTGGTCTTAAGTTTGATCTGGTTATTGCGATACAGGGATACGGCAAGGAGTGAAATAATGGTTAAAAAGGCCGATGTGAGTATAGCTGTAATCTCAGATCGGTTGGCCGATTCACTTAGTTCCTCAATTCGTTCATCCTGTCTTGCAATAACGGCCTTGGCATCTTCCATTGCCAGCTTATCGGCTTTGTTGGTTTCAGCCTTTAATTTATCTATGGTAAAAATAGAATCCTTGATTTTAACAATGTTCTCTTTGTATTGTAGTGCCAGCTTATACTGTGCGTCTTTTTCATAGGCCAGGGCAAGGTATTCGTTTGATTCCAGAAATTCGGTCTTGAAATTATTACGCTGAGCCAGCTCGAGGGCATTTACACTATTTTTTATACTCTCTTTGAAATCCTCAGTTTGCAGGTATAGTTGAGCCAGACCAAGGTGTGCTTTGGTAGTGAGATAGTTCTTTTCTATAGGATCTGTGTTTACCAGAAGGGCATTAAAACTAATAGAGGCTTTTTCATAATCCTGGATCCGCATGTATATCATTCCCTCTAACAAAACCATATTGTTAAGGAGGTTTCTGTCATTACTGAGCTTTTTAGCATCATTTAGCTCCTGTAAAGCTCTGAAATTGAGATCTGAACTAAAGAGTAGTTTAGCTTCCACAAACTTAGAAAACCCTTCACCTGAGGGATAAGACAGGTAACTTTCCAGCATTCGATTGGCTCTCGCCAGGTAAAATTCAGCCTTTTCTCTGTCTCCCCGTTGCAAATTAAGTAGTGCAAAACGATTGTAGGTGCCAATCATTCCTTTTTCGTTCAGGGAAGATTCTGCAAATTGCTGTGCCTTATCGAGCACGTCAAAGGCCATATCAAGTTGATCCTGGTTTTTATAAGCAGTGTATTCCTCAAAGTATTCGGAAAGAGTGGCTTCAATAGAAGCGTTGTCCTGTGACCATATGGGCATAAGAAAGGTAGCCAGCACAAAGAGTACCAGAAAGGCTAAGCGTCGTTTATATGGTCTAAGATCGATCAAATATATTCTTTACGCTCTAAAAATTGAATTACGTCGATGATCCTGCTACTATATCCGGTTTCATTATCGTACCATCCAATAACTTTTACCATTTTACCCAGTACAGATGTCATCATAGAATCAAACGTACAGGAATAGCAACTATTGTTTATATCTATAGAAACTATAGGGTCTTTCGTATAAAAAAGTACGTTTTTTAATTCATTTGCCGCTAATCTCTCAAAAGTATCATTAATTTCCTCAATGCTGGTATCTTTTTTAACGTTTAGTGTGATATCGGTCAGAGAGCCATTAGGGACCGGAACTCTGATCCCGCAACCGCCAATAACTTCTGCGAGATCGGGAAAAATACGGGTTAAAGCTTTGGCCGCCCCCGTTGTAGTAGGGATGATCGATTGTGTAGCCGCCCTTGCCCTTCTCAGATCACGATGTGGCCGATCGTGAAGGCTTTGATCTGAAGTAAAGGAATGTACCGTGGTGATATAGGCCTGTTCTACTCCCCAGTGATCATCGATGACTTTGATCATGGGTGCTGCATTATTGGTAGTACAAGAGGCATTTGAGATAATATGGTCATTTGCGGCAAGCGTATTATGGTTTACCCCATATACAATCATTTTGATGTCATCACTTTCCGGCGGCACCGCCAGAATAACTTTCTTTGCCCCGTTAGTCAGGTGATTGTTTAGATCATTTTTAGATTTAAACTTACCCGTAGCTTCCACAACCAGGTCTACTGATGCGTTGGTCCAGTTTATTTTTTCCGGGTGGTCATGCTGGGTCATAAGAATTTCCTGCCCGTTCACCAGTAAGTGGTTTCCCCTGGCTTCAAGCTCTTGACTGAAAGGTCCATGGATACTGTCGTATTTCAATAAATGAGCTAGGGTAAGAGGATCTGCCAGGTCATTTATTGCCGTAACCCTTATGGTTGGATGCCCCTGTAGCAGACGAAATAAGGTCCGGCCTATACGACCAAATCCATTGATGCCGATATTTATCTTTTTCATGGGATTTTAAATATGTCTGGGCAGAAGGTCTTGCGCCAGGTTTTGGTCTACGCCTGTCTCGTCGATCAGAGGATATGTTTATGAGCCTTATAAGAAGACCGAACCAAAGCACCACTCTCTACATGTCGGAAGCCCATTTCAAGGCCTATGGTTTCGTATTTTTTAAACTGCTCAGGAGTAATAAATTCCTTCACCGGAAGATGCTTTTTTGACGGTTGTAAATACTGGCCGATCGTTACCACATCAACATTAGCTTCACGAAGGTTTTTCAGCGTGTCAATAACTTCTTCTTCCAGCTCCCCCAGACCAAGCATAATACCTGATTTGGTCCTGTTGACTCCTGCATTCTTCAGGTAGCGCAAAACTTCTAAACTACGCTCATATTTGGCCTGTATCCTTACCTCCCGGGTTAACCTTTTTACAGTTTCCATGTTGTGGGAAACCACTTCGGGGGCAACTTCTACTATCCTGTCGAGGTGTCGTTCAATTCCTTGGAAATCAGGAATCAGGGTTTCTAATGTGGTTTGTGGATTCATTCTCCGAATTGCCTTTACGGTCTCTGCCCAGATAATTGAACCCATATCTTTTAAGTCGTCCCGATCTACAGAAGTAACCACCGCGTGTTTAATTCCCATGATCTTGATAGACCGGGCAACTTTTTCGGGTTCTTCCCAGTCTACCTGTTCCGGCCGGCCTGTTTTTACGCCACAGAAACCACAGGATCGGGTACAGATATTGCCGAGGATCATAAAAGTGGCAGTGCCCTCTCCCCAGCACTCTCCCATATTGGGGCAACTCCCGGATGTACATATGGTATGCAGGTCATACTTGTCTACCAAACCTCGCAATTGGGTATATTTCTTCCCTGTTGGAAGTTTAACCCTTAACCATTTTGGCTTTCCTTTAGGTGGGGCTACCGTAGCCGTACTTTCCTCACTCATAGGTAAAATTTGTACAAATATACGAACAAAAATGATCGCAATTTTCCTTTACGAAGGGGGGTTATTTCGCCTTGATCATTTCGGCGAGAAGTTTTTTAGCTCTTAGTAATTTAACTTTTACATTGTTGATTGGTTCATTTAATTCCTCCGCAATGGCAGCATAGGAAAGTTCCTGAAAATATCTCAGGTTAATCACTTCTCTGTAATGTGGCTTAAGATTCCTTATATGCCCTAAAAGGCTGGCCAGATTTTGCTTCTGGATCAACTGATCTTCAGCACTGGGAGCGCTGTCGAGCACTTTTTTGATCACTTCATGGTTCCCGCGATGACTCTGTTCCCAAACGTTTTTTTTACGTTTTCTGACCAGGTCGATATGTATATTTTTGGAAATGGTAAAAAGCCAGGTCTTAAATTCGTAGGAATCGTCATAACTATGAATTTTGTCGAAAGCCCTTGAAAATGTCTGAATCGTAATGTCTTCAGCATCATTTTCATTCTGGGTCCTGCTTAGCTGAAATCCGTAAACCTCATTCCAGAACCTGTCAAGAAGAGCACTGAAGGCCATCTGATTACCCGACTTGGCTTTTTCAATGGTTTCCTTGAGGTTTTGGGAGGAGGTATCCAATTTAACTGATTAGGGAAGTGAGGATGATCGAATAATATAGCCTACTGCAAATCCGAAGTTTCGTTTCTGCATTCCTGTTCATCCGGTAGTTTGCCGCACATCCCACAGGCCTCCCCACTTTCATTAAGGAAGGGGCTTTGGCTTGCACAGGTTCCGGCAAATTTGCCATCTTTCTGCGACCAGATTTTAATGGCAATGCCCGCAAAAGCAAGGGCTAACAGACCAATTGTCAATAAAACTAACTTCATGATTAAAGTTTGTACAAAGATATAAAAAATAAACCCCCGAAGTGGGGGCTTAAAAGTTAATCAATCACCAAAAAACTAATAAGATATATTGGCTACGATGTTTTGTACGGTCGGACTTGGATTTCCGCCCATTGGTTCAATGGTAATATAGCTAATAGCATTTTTACCATAGGGCAAAGGAAGCAATTTATCCTTGTCTTCGATACTTTTTATGATACCGAGATTCACCATATCTCCGTTGACCTCTGCCCACATTTGATAGCATTGATCTTCAGGGAGGTTTGGTAAATTTCTGACATTGATATAAGACAGTTTTTTAACAGGGTTTACATACGCCACGGCCTTTAATTCCCTTGCTTTTTCATTACCGTTAACAAGATATTTCTTGGTCTGTGGGTTGTTGAGAACGATAAATTGGTTGCGAACATCCTCCAATTGCTGCTTCATATCCGCTTCCAGATTCTGAATTCGGTTGTTCACCATGGTATTCTCATCCTGCAGGTTCATATTCTGATTCCAGAAAAAATAGGAAGACCCTGCAAAGAGGAAGGCAGCAATACTCGCAGCAATAGCGAAACGACGAACTTTTCTCCTTCCCAGGTCCTGCTTCCTGATTCTGTGAAAGATTTTTGCCTTCAGGCCATCAGGCGTAGGTATAGCATGCATTTTTGCATAAATTTCCAGGTTTTCCTGAAGTTCTTCAAATTGCTTCCTTACTTCGGGATACATGACGATATAACGCTCAACCCGGGCTGTCTCAATAGCGGAAGTTGCTCCCAGAAGATATTTCTCCAGAAGGTCTGACTCTAAAAAGATCTTTATTTTGTCTTTCATTACTTTAGAATTAATAAGATCAACATCATCAGGGTACTCCCATAAATTTTACCTAATTCTCTCAGGCCTATTTTTAATCGTGATTTGATAGTGCCAAGGGGAATATCTAATTCGTCACTAGCTTCCTGCTGAGTCATTCCCTGAAAGAAAAGTGCGTCAAGTACCACCTGGTATTTGTGCTCGATCTTTTCGAGATTCTCCCTGACATCCATAAACTCTGGTCTGATGGCGTCAATTCCTAAATTATATACGTTAGAAACGTCTAATTGGATTTCCTTGTCCGATTTTGTCTGAACACTTCTGAGTTTGTCAATTGCCGTATTTCTGATAATTCTGAAAAGCCAGGTAAACAATTTTGCTTTGGAAGGGTCGTAAGTGTCAGATTTTTTCCAGATTTTAACAAAGCTTTCCTGCACCACGTCCTGAGCCAGTTCTTCATCTCTGACAACCTTAAACGCTACGCCGTAAAGCGTATCTCCGTAATGGTCGTATAAGAGTGAAATGGCCTTTTCATTGCGTTCCTGCAATAACTCTACAATGTGTTTTTCAAGCAGTATGCTCATGGCTGGATGAGATATTAAAAAATACCCCGGGGGCATCCAAAAATATCATTTTTCACGTATATAGTGGAAACGCTAATTTATAAAATTGATTCTTATTAAAACGGGATCCTACATTTAATTAGAGAAATGAGCAACTGATTATTGCTCATATAGTTTTTGGTTAGTTTGGTTTGAAGTAACCTCCGGGATAGCAGATTCCGGGGGTTATTTTTTCCTGATGATCCATCCCATTTCTGAAACTACAGGACGTTAACCTCAGGCTCAATGGAAATGCCGAAGTTTCGCTTAACTTTTTGCTGAATTTGTCTTGCCAGGTTTAGGATTTCCTCTCCGCTTGCATTTCCGTAATTGACCAGGACAAGGGCCTGATGCTGATGAACCCCCGCATCGCCATGGCGAATTCCCTTGAAGCCACATGTATCGATCATCCATGCTGCAGGGATTTTGATCTGGTCTTCGGAAACCTTGTAAGAGGGGACTTCAGGATAGCGCTCCTTCAGCTGCTCGTAAGTACGGGCCGAAACCACCGGATTTTTAAAAAAACTGCCACTGTTACCCAGGATGGCGGGATCAGGTAGTTTACGTTGCCTTATACTGATCACCGCTCTTGAAATATCCTGAATGGAGGGCTGCAAAATTCCTGCATTACTTAATTCCTCCCCAATGGTGCCATATCCTATCCGGAGCTTGTGATCTTTGGTACTCAACCTGAAATTTACAGAAGTAATGGCATATTTCCCTTTTCCCTCATGTTTGAAATAAGACTCGCGATATCCAAACCTGCAATCCTGTAATGAAAAAGTATGAATTTTCTGAGTTTTGATTTCCATTGCTTCACAACTCACAAAATGATCCTTTAATTCAACCCCATAAGCTCCGATATTCTGAATTGGAGCACTTCCCACACTTCCGGGTATTAAAGAGAGGTTTTCCAGTCCGCCCAAATCTTTTTCCAGTGTCCACAGAACCAGATCATGCCAGTTTTCTCCTCCCATCACTTTGATCTCTGTAAAATCATCCTCCCGTTTCATGATTTCTCTCCCCATCAGACCTATGTGAATAACCAGTAAATCAAGGTCTTTGGTAAGGAGCATATTGCTGCCACCCCCCAGAATCATTTTATTTGGATATTTATCCTGTTGAAGTACCCATTTCAACTCCTCAATGGAAGAAACTTGCGCGAAGTATCGCGCTTTTACATCAATACCAAAGGTATTATAGGGTTTAAGGGAAACGTGTTCCTGTATTTTCACGCCTGAGGATATTTTTTGAGTGCCTCTCTGAGAATTTCAACGGCTTTGATAAGCTGGTTTTTTTCAAGAACATAGGCAATTCTGATCTGATTTTTCCCCAGGCCTTCTGTGGCATAAAAGCCGGCAGCAGGGGCAACCATCACGGTCTGCCCGTTTAGTTCGAATTTCTCAAGCAGCCATTGCGCAAAATCATCTGCATCTACAACAGGTAATTCTACCATACAGTAAAAGGCACCTTGCGGCCTGGCAATCTTCAGGCCTTCTATTTTCGATAACTCCTTTAACAAAATATCCCGCCGTTCTACGTATTCCTCTATTACAGCATCAAAGTAGCTTTTAGGTGTACTGAGGGCAGCTTCACTGGCAATTTGAGCATATGTGGGCGGGGAAAGCCTTGCCTGCGCAAATTTTAGTGCTGTCTGGATAACCGACTTGTTCTTGGTTACCAGAAAACCTATTCGGGCACCACACATACTGTATCTTTTTGAAACTGAGTCAACGACAATACTGTGATCTTCCATTCCCGGTTCCTGTAAAATGGAATAGTTTTCTATTCCATCGTAAGCGAATTCCCGATAAACTTCATCGGCAATTAGGAATAAGTCGTGTTTTTTCGCCAGAGCAGCCAGTTTCTTAATTTCCTCTTTTTTATATAAATATCCGGTTGGATTCCCGGGATTACAAATCAAAATGGCTTTGGTTTTATCGGTAATGGATTTTTCAAAAACCTCCAGTGGGGGTAAAGCAAAATTATCCTCGATTTTAGATACAACAGGTACCACCTTTATTCCTGCGGCTACGGCAAAGCCATTGTAATTGGCATAAAAGGGTTCGGGGATAATGATCTCATCATCGGTATCGGCAATACTACCCATCACAAAGGCAAGTGCTTCTGATCCGCCCGTGGTAACTATAATATCCTTATGTGTTACCTCAATATCGTTGGCTTTATAGTAAGAAGCAACTTTTTCGCGAAACTGGTCGGTTCCCTCTGTCCTGCTATAGGAAAGTACCTCAATATCGTTGTTTTTAATCGCATCAAGGGCTACCTGAGGCGTTTTAATATCGGGCTGCCCGATATTGAGATGAATTACATCAACTCCCCTCGCTTTGGCATCCTCGGCAAAAGGAACCAACTTCCGGATAGGTGATGAAGGCATTAACTTGCCTTTTCTGGATATAACAGGCATTTATTTAATTTTCAGCAAAAATGGGAAATAAGGATGTACAAAACAACTGCTATTCGTTTATTATTGGGGAAATAAGGGAATGTTAAAAGCAACACAACCTAAGAATTTAATTCGTATCTTAGAGAGGTGTCCCTTAGATACTTAGCATGTTAAAATATCGATTTTGGCTGGGCCTTTTACTTATGTTGTGCTTCCCAATTTCGGGAATAGCGCAAAGATTTCACTTGCCTGAAGGGGTGAAGTCGCAAAAAATCCATTTCCAGTTAATAAACAACCTCATTGTAATTCCACTGGAAATCAACGAAGCCAAACTGAATTTTATCCTGGATTCGGGTGTTAGCAAACCCATACTCTTCAACCTTTCCGATCAGGATTCTATACAACTTAAAAATGTTTCGGAAATCACCATCAATGGCCTGGGAGCCGGAGAGCCGATAAAAGCACTTAATTCCAAAGGGAACAATTTTAAACTTAAAAAGATCCGAAATAGGGATCAGCAAATTTTTGTCGTTTTGGACAAGGATATTAATTTTTCGCCCACCCTTGGGATTCCGGTTCATGGGATCATTGGCTTCGACCTGTTTCGCGACTTTATTGTGGAGGTGAATTACGGACGGAGGACAATCAGGTTTCACAATCCCGAATATTACAAGGATAAGCCTTCAAACAATGCCCAGACTATTCCTCTTTCCATCGTCGACAGGAAGGCCTATATCACAGGAAAAGTGAGTTTTGAGGACCAGGACAATGTCCCTGTGAAATTACTGGTCGATACGGGAAGTAGTGATGCGGTATGGTTGTTTCAAGATCTGGAAAAAGGAATCAATATCCCCGAAAAGCATTATGTGGATTATTTGGGAAAGGGTCTTAACGGGAGCATTTTTGGAAAAAGGACAAAGGTTAGTAAAGTACAACTGGGCGATTTCGTCCTGAAAAATGCCAAGGCTGCCTTTCCTGATATGTTTTCCTTTAGTAGTATTAAGGACCATGGTGACAGGAATGGTACCCTGGGTGGTGAGATTCTCAGGCGTTTTAACATCGTCTTTAATTATCGCGAGAATTTCATACAATTAAAAAAGAACAGCTTTTTTAATGATCCCTTTAAGTTTAATATGAGTGGCCTCGAATTACAACACAATGGGGTTCGATATATTGCTGAGAGAATTACCGATAGCCGTGGAGTTGTCAAGAATGATGAACGCAGTTTCGGGGATGTTCAGATTTTAATGGAAAACAGAACCCGACTGAGTTTGGTTCCCGAGATTATCGTATCGGGTATCAGAGCAGGTAGCCCTGCGGATGAGGCCGGACTCAAAGAAGGAGATGTCATACTGGCAGTAAATGGTAAGCGAGTCCATAAATACAAACTCCAGGAGATCATGAACATGATTAATGAAAAGGAAGGTAAAAAAGTTCGACTTCTAATCGAAAGATACGACTCGGATCTGCTCTTTTCCTTTACCCTCAAAGATGTCTTCAACAAAAAACCCTGACCGGTAGGCCAGGGCTTTCTTATAAAAAATTCTTAATCTTATTTTCCGTCAATTGGCTTCACCTCACCTTTGATTTTTAAAACCTTGGTAGGGGTATCAGCATTGGAAATAACCGTGATGGCCTTCCTGATAGGTCCCACTCTGTTTGTATCATATTTCACCTGGATTTCACCAGTATTGCCTGGCATTATAGGTTCTTCCGGTTTTTTTGGAATAGTACATCCACAGCTTGAACTCACCTTTGAGATGATCAAAGGGGCCTCTCCGGTATTTGTAAATTCGAAAATTCGGACTCCATCACTGCCTTTTTCAATCTGACCATAATCAACCGTTTCAGTTTTGAATTGTATTTTGGCCTTTTTTTCCTGCGCCTGAACGCTTAAGGCCAGAAGGCCAACAAACAATACTAATACTATTTTTTTCATCACATTACTTTTTGAGGAATCTCAAATGTAGCATATTTGCATCAACATCCAAAATTCTTTTGTTATCTACTAACGTTACTTATTTTTGTTTCGTATTTCACATTTAATTTTTGTTCGGTTTTCAGGTTAAAATCCATGATCAACCCATAAAATACGGCACATTCACCTCCTAAAAGTCAAGAATCATACCAAAAATGGACATCCCTTCAAAATACGATCCCGGCAAAATAGAAGACAAGTGGTATGATTACTGGTTGAAAAACAAGTATTTCCACTCTGTTCCTGACCATCGGGAACCCTATACCATTGTTATTCCGCCCCCGAATGTTACCGGGGTATTGCATATGGGACATATGCTAAATAATACCATTCAGGACGTGCTGGTAAGGAAGGCACGTCTTCAGGGTAAAAATGCTTGTTGGGTACCCGGTATGGATCACGCTTCCATTGCCACCGAAGCAAAGGTAGTGAGCAAACTCAAGGAGGAGGGTATCAATAAATCAGATCTCAGCAGGGATGAATTTCTTGAACACGCCTGGGATTGGACACATACTTATGGCGGGGTAATCCTTGAACAGCTAAAGAAACTGGGATGTTCATGTGATTGGGACAGGACGAAATTTACCATGGATGAAGATATGTCAGCCTCCGTAATCAGGGTGTTTATCGACCTTTATAAGAAGGATTTGATCTACAAAGGCTACAGGATGGTCAACTGGGATCCGGAAGCAAAGACTACCTTGTCTGATGAAGAGGTTATTTACGAAGAAAAGCAAGGAAAACTCTTCTATATCAGATACAATGTAGAGGGAAGCAAGGAGCAACTTACTATTGCGACCACCAGGCCGGAAACAATTTTGGGTGATACAGCCATTTGCGTGCATCCCGAGGATGAACGTTTTGTACATCTTCACGGGAAAAATGCTATCGTTCCTGTATGTAACAGGGTAATCCCTATCATTCTTGACGAATATGTCGATATGGAATTCGGTACTGGATGCCTGAAAGTTACGCCGGCCCACGACGAGAATGACTGGCAACTGGGAGAAAAACACCAATTGGAGACCATAGATATTTTTAATGAGGATGCAACACTAAACAGCTACGGACTCCAATATGAGGGGAAAGATCGCTTTGTAGTAAGAAAGGAGATCAGTGAGGAACTTAAAGATCTGGGCGTTTTAGAAAAAGTAGAACCTTACACCAATAAAGTAGGTACATCGGAGCGTACTAAAGCCGTTATTGAACCCCGCTTGTTAGATCAGTGGTTTCTGAGAATGGAAAACCTGGTAGAACCAGCGCTGAAGGCAGTAATCGAAAAAAAGGAAGTAAGGTTTTTTCCAAAGAAATTCGAGAATACATACAAATACTGGATGGAGAATATCAGGGACTGGAATATTTCCCGCCAACTCTGGTGGGGACAACAGATCCCTGTATTTTATTACGGAGATGGCCCGGATGACCTTGTAGTTGCTGAAAATGCAGCGGAAGCCCTGAAAGCAGCCAGAAAAAAAAGCGGAAATACATCCTTAAAGCCTGCAGATCTGAGACAGGATGAAGATGTCCTCGATACCTGGTTTTCGTCCTGGCTTTGGCCAATCAGCGTTTTTGGGGGTATACTTGATCCCGATAACAAGGAGGTAAGCTATTACTATCCAACCAACGATCTGGTAACCGGTCCGGATATCATCTTTTTCTGGGTAGCCCGAATGATAGTGGCGGGTTATGAGTTCAGGGGAGAAAGACCTTTTGAAAACGTGTATTTCACCGGACTGGTAAGGGATAAGGAGCGACGCAAAATGTCTAAGCAACTCGGGAACTCGCCGGATGCATTAAAACTGATTGGAAATTACGGAGCAGATGGTGTTCGGGTAGGATTGCTTCTTAGTGCTCCCGCAGGTAATGACCTACTATTTGATGAATCGCTCTGTCAGCAGGGGAAAAATTTTGCCAATAAGATCTGGAATGCGTTCAGACTGGTTAAAGGCTGGGAAGTAAAAGATATGCCACAACCTGAAGCGGCAGCACTAGGCATAAAGTGGTATCAGGCGAAAATGAACGCAACCCTGGTGGAAATTGACGACCATTTCTCAAAATATCGTATTTCCGATGCTCTGATGGCCATTTATAAACTCATCTGGGACGATTTTTGTTCCTGGTTGCTGGAAATCGTAAAACCTGCTTATCAGCAACCCATTGACCAGAGAACCTACGAGCAGGTAATTGGCTTGTTTGAAGAAAATTTAAAGGTCCTGCACCCATTCATGCCCTTCTTGTCAGAGGAAGTATGGCAATGTATGGCTGAAAGGACTCCGGAGCAAGCCCTGGTGGTTTCCTCCTGGCCAGAGCCTGGGAAATTAGAACCTGAAGTACTGAAGGCTTTTTCCTATACGGCTGAGGTCATTTCGGGCGTCAGGACGATAAGGAAGGATAAAAATATCCCTGTAAAAGAGGCTTTAAGCCTGGCGTGTATTATTTCTCAAGAGACAGACCCTGAATGGGATACTATTGTAAAAAAACTGGGGAATATCGAAGAAATCACGACAATTTCAGAAGCCCCGGAAGGTGCACTGTCTTTTAGGGTAAAGAGCAATGAATATTTTATTCCTGTGGCTGGTTCGGTAGATATTGAGGCTGAAATCAAAAAAATAACAGAGGAATTAAATTATACAAAAGGATTTTTACAATCTGTCGAGAAAAAACTCGCGAATGATCGCTTTGTAAACAATGCCCCGGAAGCTGTTGTGGCAATGGAAAGAAAAAAGGCAATGGATGCAGAGGAAAAGATCATTACTCTCGAGAAAAGCCTTGCCTCCCTCTCCGGAGCGTAGGGAAATCCTAATAAAAAGCTAATAAGAAGCAGGTTTTCAACTACTTGTGATATATTTATCCAAAAAGGAACTATGCAAAAATTTAATTTTATCCT
>JABDQK010000214.1 GCA_013042255.1 Flavobacteriaceae bacterium
ACAAGCCATAGATGTTCTACGCGAATGGGATTTTAAAACAGATAAGGAATCGGTAGCCATGACCCTAGCCCACTTTTACGGTACACAATTCGGCAGAAACGGGTTTCGTCCTCAAAAGATGAGCGATATGGAAGCGATGACATATTTTGGTTCGAAATCTCCAATGGAGGAGAGACTGAAGATATTTAAAGGTGTAATTATGGAATTGGAAGAGGATTTCGGCACCTGGAACTTGCCCTGGGGGGAAGTCAACCGCTATCAGCGTTTAAACGGGGACATCTTCCAGCCTTTTGAGGATGCTAAACCCAGCATTCCTATTGGATATGCTTCGGGTCGGTGGGGTGCCCTTGCGGCCTATGGTGCTCGCTATGACAACAACACCAAAAAGATCTACGGGACCCGGGGCAACAGTTTTGTTGCTGTGGTGGAATTCGGGGATAAAGTAAAAGCCAAGAGTATTTTGGCCGGAGGTCAGAGCGGTGACCCTTCCTCCCCGCATTTTGACGATCAGGCACAGATGTATGCTGATACGGAGTTTAAGGACGTACTATTTTATAAAGAGGAGGTATTAGAGAAAGCCGAGGAGACCTATAATCCGGGAAAACGAAAGTGAAAATTAATCCTGGACAATGATAAGGGATGCTTTAGAACCGGTAGACAACAACCATTTATTGGAATATATCAGTTTTCCTGCCTCGTCATAAACATCAACCTGGGCAGTATTTGGCCCGGAAGTACCCTGATTCAGGGCTTCAAAGTCGAGGCGGTTAAACCCTTTATCAAGTGTAAGATTGACACCCTTAAAACTCCCTGTTAAAAGGATATTGGGATCTATGACTTCTCCATTCGCATAAATCTTCACCCTGTCTCCGTCTACGTATTCGTGATCGCGGCATACGATTCCCACAAATTTTGAAGAAGTTTTAACGTCCCCCAAATACATATCTCCGTAATGCTCTTTTCCCTTGCCCTTTTCACGTTCCCCTACTTTAGGATCGATATCCATGTCGAATCCTGCCTGTCTCAATTCCCTGTCGGGTAACATTTGGACATTATTTGACATAAGCGAATCGCGGAGGTTCGGAGTTTTACCCATATCAATTATAGAGGGCATCCTAAGGGAATTATTCTGGGTAGGTTTTGCCTTTATTTCAAGATTTGGCTTTGGTCCGATTTTCAATGGCTGGGTTTTGGGCACATCGGTTTGTGATATACCGACACCTGTAATCCCCAGTATCATCAATAGTGAAAAAACGGCTTTCATAGCTTTCTTATGAGCTATAAAGGTAACAATTACCCTGCCAGAAGGGTATAAATCCCTGTTAAAATCGATCAAAGTAGCACCTAAATAAAAGAAGAATAGAAAATTAGTATAGATTAGGAACAGCCTGACATACAGCATATCTCACCTTAAAACATTTGCATTTTATATCTCATATTAACATTAAATACCACGGGAAAGAATTTCCGAACGCTGACATATATCATATTATGGATTATACATAAGTGGTAGTTTTAATCCATTAATTATCCGGATTGATATTAATGTGGGGTTAAGAATAGTGTCATGGATTTACAGGAACAGGGATCTAAGGTCTTCGTACACTCTGGAAAAGTCTCTAAAATTCATGGGAAATCCATCATGGTTTCCCTGGATAAGAACATCCAGTGTGAAACCTGCAGTGTTAAAGGGGCATGTGGGGTAAGTAATTCAGAGACCAAAGAAATAGAAATCCCGAATACAGACGGATCTTTCAAAATTAATGAGCCTGTTAAAGTCACTCTAAAAAAGAGTTTGGGACAAACGGCCGTATTTTGGGCATATATTTTTCCTTTTCTTCTTATGCTGCTGACCTTAATTACCGCTTCTGCGGTTTTCACCGAATGGATTGCGGGCTTGTTATCCCTCTTTGTCCTTGTACCTTATTACGCAAGCGTTTATGCCTTTAGGAATTACTTCCGGAAAACCTTCAGAATTTCAGTTCTGAGAATTTGAACACTATGACCGAATCTATTTTAAACAGCGCAATTTTGTTAACCCTTCTGGGGATAGTTTCTGCATTGATTCTGTACGTTGTTTCAAAAAAGTTTTATGTATATGAGAACCCTTTAATCTCAGAAGTTGAAGACCTTTTGCCCGCTGCAAATTGTGCGGGATGTGGTTTTCCGGGATGCAGATCTTTTGCTGAAAAACTGGTGAATACGGATGATATTTCTGATCTGTTCTGTCCTGTTGGCGGAAATGAGGTGATGAAGTTGGTCTCAGATGCACTCGGGAAAGAGGTTGCAGAAAAAGACCCTACTGTAGCCGTAGTACGCTGCCAGGGAAGCTGTGATGTGAGGCCAAAGACCACAGAGTATCAGGGACCAAGGTCTTGTGCCATTTCGGCTTTGATCTACAGTGGCGAAACCGATTGTCAGTACGGTTGCCTTGGAGACGGAGATTGTGTTGTAGCCTGCAAGTTTGATGCGATGTACATGGATGAAACCACCGGGCTGCCTGTGGTAATTACGGACAAATGTACCTCCTGCGGAATGTGTGTCGATGCCTGCCCAAGGGATATCATCGAGATGAGGCCAAAACATAAAAGGGATTTAAAAATATTTGTCGGCTGCCTCAATGAGGAGAAAGGCGGTATTGCCAAAAGAGCCTGTTCTGTGGCGTGTATAGGCTGTTCAAAATGTCTGGATGTATGTCCTAAAGAAGCGATTGTTATCGAGAATAACCTGGCATATATAGATCCAGCCTACTGTACTTTATGTAGGAAATGTGTACCTGTATGCCCAACCCATTCCATTATTGAAACCAATTTCCCGCCGAGGAAAGAAAAAAAAGCAGAGGCAAAAGCAACAGCGAAGGTTGAATCCATAAAGCCACAAAATGATGCTTAAGACTTTTCCGAAAGGCGGGATTCATCCCTCAGAGAACAAGATAACATCTGCTAAACCTATTAAAAGACTCCCTCTGCCCAAAGTGGTCTACGTTCCGATATCGCAACACATAGGGATACCCGCGGAAATTGTGGTAGATCGAAAAGACAAGGTTGAAATCGGGCAGGTTATTGCCAAGTCGGGTGGGTATGTATCCTCAAATATTCATTCCCCCGTGGCAGGAACCGTAACCAAACTGGACAAGATTGTCGATACACGTGGTTATAAGAAACAGTGTATTGTTATCAGATCTGATGTAAAAAATGAATCTAATTTCCAGGAAAATGAATATCCCCTCAAAGAAGAGATCAGTCTGCAACAAGAGGAAATCCTTAAACGTATTTCGGAATATGGAATTGTTGGCCTGGGTGGTGCCACATTTCCATCGCATGTAAAATTACAGGTAAAAAAAGACAAATTACTCGACTGTCTCATTGTGAACGGGGTTGAGTGCGAACCATTTCTAACGGCAGACCATCGCCTTATGCTGGAAAAGGGTAAAGAGATTCTGGTGGGAATCCGGATTCTGATGTACGCACTGCAAATAGACAGGGCAATTATCGGGATAGAAAACAATAAGAAAGACGCAATCGACCTTTTCAGAAGTTTAACCTCCGGAGCGTCTGGTATCCAGATTGCCGCTTTACAGGTTAAATATCCCCAGGGTGGCGAAAAGCAACTGATCAGGGCACTGTTAAAGAGGGAAGTTCCTAAAAATGGATTACCAATGGATGTGGGGGTGGTGGTCCATAATGTAGGTACCGTATTTGCTATCTATCAGGCCATTCAACACAACAGACCGTTGATGGAAAGAGTGGTTACCGTAACGGGAAAAAAACTAAATGACCCATCGAACTTCTGGGTAAAAATAGGAACTCCTGTTAAAGACCTCCTTGATGCCGTTGGGGGTGTGCCTGAGGATACCCGGAAAATCGTAAGCGGTGGCCCCATGATGGGTAAGGCCCTTAAAAATACTGATGTTCCGGTTACCAAGGGGACATCCGGGATTCTCGTCATATCAGAGGACGAGGCCAGCAGGGGAGAACCCAAGAATTGCATCCGGTGTGGGGAATGCGTGGATGTTTGTCCCATGGGTCTGGAACCTCACCTACTGATGAACCTTTCTGAAAAGGGAATGTATGAGAAAGCTATAGAAGAAGATATTCTTACCTGTATCGAATGTGGCTCTTGTAGCTATGTCTGCCCCTCTCATCGCCCGCTTCTGGATTATATACGCTTTGGAAAATCAATAGGAAAGCAACTCGAATCGAATAAATAAAAGGCATGAGTGACCAGACTATAATAGTTTCCTCCTCACCCCACGTACATTCGGAAAGAACCTCCGAAAAACTAATGTACGATGTGGTTATTGCTCTGCTTCCTGTCTTTCTCGTCTCGCTTTATGTTTTTGGTATCAATGCCCTGATAGCTACGTTTACGGCCATCATTTCCTGCCTCCTTTTTGAGTATCTCATTCAGAAATTTCTATTGAAAACCAAAACAACTATCACAGATGGCTCTGCATTAATTACCGGTATACTCCTCGCCTTTAATTTGCCCGCAGGAATTCCGGTATGGATGATTGTGGTGGGCAGTCTGGTAGCTATCGGAATAGGTAAACTATCATTCGGGGGCCTTGGATTCAATATTTTCAACCCCGCTCTTGTGGGAAGGGTATTTCTACTGGTTTCATTTCCCGTACAAATGACCTTATGGCCCGTTCCAATTGAGAATAATACTACGCTTGTGGATGCCGTTACAGGGGCAACAACCCTCGGACTTATAAAAGAAGGAGTACAGTTTGGACAGTCCATGAGCGAGATCAGCACCCAGATTCCTTCAACTGCGGATATGTTTATGGGATTAACTTCGGGATCAATTGGCGAAATGTCGGCCCTGGCATTACTCATCGGAGGTATTTTTTTAATAGGAAGGAAAGTAATTTCCTGGCATATTCCGGTTACCGTTTTGGCTACTATGGCGGTTGTGACAGGTGTATTCTGGATGGCGGATCCTGAATATTATGCCAATCCGCTTATTCATGTGCTTTCGGGTGGTGCTATTCTGGGGGCATTTTATATGGCAACCGACCTGGTAACCAGTCCGGTAACAAAAAAAGGGATGGTCATTTTTGCCATCGGAATCGGTGTTATTACAGTAGTAATCAGATTATTTGGGTCTTATCCTGAAGGCATCTCTTTTGCTATCCTGATCATGAACGCATTTGTACCTCTTATCAATCGCTATTTCAAACCCAGAAGGTTTGGCTCAAGAATCAAAGCTAAAATTGTGTAACTGTGAAAAAGAAGGAATCGACATTATTCAATATGGTGGTAGTTCTTCTTATCATCACCCTGGTAGCGGGTTTTTCTCTTGGCTATGTAAATGACCTTACCCTGGAACCGAAAGCCAGGGCCCGCCTGGCGAGGGTAGAGAAGGCGCTTGGTGCAGTCCTTCCTCAGTTTAACAATAAGCCTGTGGTGGAGGTGATACGCTTGAAGCAGAAGGAGCTAAGAGACAGTACCTCTATCTACCCTGCCTATATGGATAGCACATTTGTGGGAGCAGCCGTTACCGGCTATTCTGAGAAAGGGTATAGTGGAATTGTAAGGTTGATGGTAGGTTTTAGTCCGGACGGACATATAAGAGACATTGTGGTTTTGGAACAGAAAGAGACACCCGGTCTTGGTACAAAAATGAAAGGAGAGAAATTCCTGCGGCAATTCAGGGATAAGAACCCGGAGACCTTTGACCTGAAGGTGAAAAAGGATGGTGGAGACGTTGATGCGCTGGCCGGAGCAACCATTAGTACCCGGGCTTTTTCCGAAGCAGCGCAACAGGCATTTGACAGCTTTTTAACCAATAAAAATTCAATTACCAACTCTAAGCGGTAGAAGGATGGCTAAACCAATAGACCAGAAGCAAAATTTTTTAAAAGGCCTTATAAAGGAGAATCCGGTTTTTGTAATGCTACTTGGGATGTGTCCTACGCTTGGCGTTACATCATCAGCTTTTAATGGTCTGGGAATGGGTGTGGCTACCCTTTTTGTTTTACTGATGTCTAATATCGTTGTATCGCTTATAAAATCCCAAATCCCTAATAAGGTCAGGATTCCTGCCTTCATTGTTATAATAGCTTCTTTTGTTACCGTGGTGGAAATGGTTCTGGAAGCCTATATTCCTTTTTTATATGAGCAATTAGGGATTTTTATACCACTAATTGTGGTCAACTGTCTGATCCTTGGCAGGGCGGAGGCCTTTGCCTCGAAAAACGACCTTGCTTCGTCTGTGGTCGATGCGGTCGGAATGGGGTTGGGATTTGTTATTGCCCTCACGGTTTTAGGGGCAACCCGGGAAATCCTTGGAAATGGAAGTCTGTTTGAATTCAGATTTGTCTCTGAGGAAGCCAACACATTGATTCTTTTTATACTTCCACCGGGAGCATTTATAGCCCTGGCCTATCTCGCCATTCTGTTTAACAGACTAACCCAAAAAGTAGCTTAAAATGGAATATTTTGTTATCCTTATTGGTGCTGTTTTTGTAAACAATATCGTCTTATCTCAATTTCTTGGGATTTGCCCTTTTCTGGGTGTTTCCAATAAAATATCCACCTCTGTGGGTATGTCAGGGGCGGTCATGTTTGTGATGACCATTGCCACCACAGTTACTTATCTCTTACATCAATATGTCCTTGTGCCCTTTGAACTGGATTATCTGAGGACCATTACTTTTATCCTGGTTATTGCGGCACTTGTACAAATGGTAGAGATCATTTTAAAAAAAGTAAGTCCACCCTTATATCAGGCCTTAGGAGTATTTCTACCTTTGATCACCACCAATTGCGCCGTTCTGGGTGTAGCCATCCTGGCTCTGGGAATGGAGGATAGTACTTTGTTAAAAGCGGTATTTTTTGCTTTTTCAAGTGCGATAGGATTTGGACTGGCCCTGATTGTTTTTGCGAGTATACGGGAGTTTTTAGAGTTGGCCGATATACCTGAAGGGATGAAGGGCGTTCCCATCAATCTGTTGGTAGCCGGATTACTGTCTCTGGCGTTTCTGGGTTTTGCCGGACTGGTTTAAAATAATTACTGGTTTCCAGATCAATTTCGCGTTATCACTCTACCTCGTAAGTTTCCCCTGAAAAGAAGAGGTCATCGGTCTTAGTAAATTTCGAATCGGCCCTCACTTTTCTGGTCAGGTCATCAACCCTTTCTTCAAAAGTCACATCCGGAAACCTTCTGATAATTCCGGTGACCAGGGGATATTCCATTCTGATCAGCATTTGATGCAGGGTGGGATCCTCGAGTTTCGCATTGTGTATCAGAAGATCAGACTCTTTAATTCCTTCTTCCCCAAGGGTCACAACTTCTAATTTAAGTCCGTTCAGCACCAATCCTTTGTTTCGTTCCTTTCCAAAAATCATGGGCTTGCCGTGTTCTACGAACAACTGTTTATCTGCCCTTACTTTCTTGTCTGTGTACTTGGCAAATGCACCGTCATTAAATATGACGCAATTCTGAAGAACTTCAATAAGGGAAGTACCTTTAAATTTTGCAGCTTCAATAAATACCTGTGTCATCTCTTTCGGTGTGTTGCCACCTACCCGTGCATAAAATCGGGCCTGGGCACCAATGGCCAGTTCCCCCGGAAGAAATGGCGGTTGAGTATTTCCGTAGGGAGAGGATTTGGTCCGCTGCCCAACAAGGGATGTAGGTGAGAATTGTCCTTTGGTCAGGCCATATATCTCATTGTTAAAGAGAACAATATTCATGTCGAGGTTACGCCTGAGGACGTGAATAAAGTGGTTGCCCCCGATGGCCATTGCATCTCCATCCCCGGTGATTACCCACACGCTGAGCTCAGGATTCGCCAATTTAACCCCCGAAGCAATTGCCGGGGCCCTTCCGTGGATACCGTGCATTCCATAGGTGTCCATATAGTAGGGAAAGCGAGATGAGCAACCAATTCCCGATATAAATACCACATTTTCCTTTTTTATCCCTACTTGTGGCAGCGCATTCTGCATGGCTCTCAGGATGACATAATCATCACATCCCGGACACCATCTTACCTCCTGATCGCTCGCAAAATCCTTATAAGTGTATTTATTTTCTAGAGTTTCCATGATTATGCTAAGAGTTCTTTAAACTTTTCTGTTAATTCCACATTTCCGAAAGGAAGGCCCTGAACCTTATTGAATTGGAAGAACGGGATATTCTCAAAATTCATTCGCAGAAGAGAGGCAAACTGACCTGAATTAAGTTCGCAAACAACAATCTTCTTAAAATTTCGAAGAACTTCTGCTGTGTTCTTTGGAAGGGGATTGATATAATTAAAATGGGCAAGGCCAATTCCTTCAAATCCCTGTTGTTTCATTTCTTTTACTGCAGCATACAGGGTTCCGAAAGTACCTCCCCAACCAACTACCAGGAGATCACCTTTCTGTGCGAACCTCGGCTGAAGCTCAGGTATCTCGTTTTGTACCCGTTTTATTTTTTCTGCCCTGATATCTGTCATATACTGATGGTTTTCAGGATCATAGGAAACCTCTCCGGTGGTCTGGTCTTTTTCCAGTCCGCCAACACGATGTTCAAGGCCTTTAGTGCCCGGAATTGCCCAGTCGCGCGCAAGTGTATCCTTATCCCGATCATAAGAACGCCATTGGCTATCTGCACCATAAATGATTCTGGGAGTTATATCAGGCATTTCAGCTACGGGCTGGATTTTCCAGGGAGCCGAACCATTGGCGATATAGCCATCGGTTAAAAGTATAACCGGGGTCATATGTTCAAGTGCGAGTTTGGAAGCTGCATAGGCATAATCATAGCAGTTTGCAGGCGTGCTAGCCGCAATGACGATTACCGGACTTTCCCCGTTTCGGCCAAACATGGCCTGGAGCAGGTCAGATTGTTCGGTTTTTGTAGGTAGGCCGGTAGAAGGTCCTCCTCGTTGTACATCAACTACTACCAGGGGTAATTCGAGCATAACGGCCAGCCCCAATGCTTCTCCTTTTAATGCCAGGCCCGGCCCGGAAGTAGTAGTAATTGCAAGATCTCCTGCAAAAGAGGCGCCAATGGCCGAACTAATTCCGGCGATCTCATCTTCTGCCTGTAAGGCCTTCACCCCAAAATGTTTGTGTTTTACAAGTTCATGAAGGATTTCGGATGCCGGGGTGATGGGATAAGACCCTAAGAATAGTTCTAATCCTGATTTTTCCGCTGCGGCCAAAAATCCCCAGGCCGTAGCAGTGTTCCCCATAATAATCCTGTAGGTGCCGGAAGGCATTTTGGCAGGGGCTACGGTATAGGCATTCGGAATCAACTCCAGAGTTTCCGAATAGTAATAACCGGCATTCAACACTTTGGTATTGGCCTCTATAAGTTCGGGTCTTGATTTGAATTTGGTTCTAAAAAAATCAATGGTATGCTCTCTTGAACGATGGTACATCCAGTATACCATTCCGAGCGCAAACATATTTTTTGTTCTGGTGATAGATTTATTATCAAGGCCAGCTACATCTTTCAGAGCTTCTTTTGTCAGGGAGGTCATACTCACCTCAATTACCTGATACTCGTCTAAACTTCCATCTTCCAGCGGATTCGATTCATAATGCGCCTTTTCCAGGTTCTTTTTAGTAAATGAATCGGTGTCCACGATGATACCGTACCCGGGTTTAACAGCGTGAAGATTGGTTTTTAAACCTGCTGGATTCATCGCTACTAAGAGGTCTACGTTATCTCCCGGAGTACTGATCTCCACACTCCCGATATGGACCTGAAATCCTGAAACCCCGTATAAACTCCCTTGAGGAGCACGTATTTCAGAAGGGTAATTTGGAAAAGTAGCTACATCATTCCCAAACATGGCAGAAGTGTCTGAGAATTGAGAGCCTGTTAACTGCATTCCATCTCCCGAATCTCCTGCAAAGCGCACAACCACAGCCTCCAGAGCTTTTTCTGATTTTTTAATTTTCGCAATACTCATTACATTCTGATTATAATTTTGGTAGTACAGAATACCTTTTTCTATTCCTTTCTTTAATTTATTAAATATATCCTTTGAATAGCGAATGAAATATGACATTTATCATTATTAAAGCAGCTTGTGTAGTTTAATTTAGCGAGCGTATCCCTAAAATAAAAGTTATGGCAATAATCATCACCGACGAGTGTATTAACTGCGATGCCTGTATATCAGAATGTCCTAACAATGCTATATATGAACCCGATCAGGAATGGTCTTACGCTGATGAGACAGCCTTATCCGGGATGATAAATACCCCCGGGGGTCAGGAAGTTGATGCCGATGCAGAAAACGAACCAATATCAGATGAATTCTACTACATAGTCCCTGACAAATGTACAGAATGCAAGGGCTTTCATGATGAGCCTCAATGTGCTTCTGTTTGTCCGGTCGATTGTTGTGTGCCTGATGAGGAACACGTTGAATCTGATGAGCAGCTACTGGGGAAAAAGGCCTGGCTCCATGGAGAATAATGTTATTCACAATAAGTGCGATTATAAAAACCCCGTGTTTTAGAGCGCATTTCTTTTCTTTTTAGTAAATGGACTACCCTTTATTATAATGAAATAAAGGGTGGTTTTTTTTGGACATATTTTACTTCAAATGTCCGAAATAAAAGGTCTAACCTACCGGAAAATTAACCGACAATATTGACATTCTTCACCTGATAAATGTCATAGTTTACCCCTGATCAGAATCTTACTTTTAACAAGATCAGGAGACTGCAAAATATGCTTACCAATAATTATTATATGTCACTCACCACAGCATGTGGATGCTGCTTTATATATCCTATCAGAGGTAAATAATGAAAATAGACTATCATGAAAAATGAATTTCCAAAATTAATATGTGATGCCAATGAGGCTGTTGCCAGAATAGCTCATAAAACGAACGAAGTATGTGCAATATATCCGATTACCCCTGCTTCACCAATGGGGGAACATGTGGATGTGTTTAGTTCTGAGGGACAGAAGAATATATGGGGTAATGTTCCGAGAATTGTTGAAATGCAAAGCGAAGGTGGTGCAGCAGGTGCTGTTCATGGCTCTTTGCAGGCCGGGGCGCTCACCACAACCTTTACGGCCTCTCAGGGTTTGTTACTAATGATCCCTAATATGTACAAGATTGCTGGGGAATTGTTACCATCAGTCATCCATGTGGCAGCCAGGACCGTTGCTACTCATGCCTTGTCTATTTTTGGCGACCATTCTGACGTTATGGCGACAAGACAAACCGGATTCTCAATGCTGTTTGGTGGTTCTGTTCAGGAGGCTATGGATTTTGCCCTGATCTCTCAGGTTGCAACCTTGAAAACGCGAGTGCCATTTCTCAATATTTTTGATGGATTCCGAACTTCACATGAAATCTCAAAGATCGATTCAATTCCGGATGAGGTCATCAAAGCTATGATCCCTGATGACAAAATTGAAGAACACAAGATGAGATCCTTAGATCCCGATCACCCGGTAGTAAGGGGGACGTCTCAGAACCCCGATGTTTTCTTCCAGGCCAGGGAAGCTGCCAACCCCCATTACGACAGAGTACCTGAAGTAGTTATGGAAGTCATGGATGAATTTTATTCCCATACAGGCCGAAGATATCATCTGTTCGATTATGTAGGCCACCCTGAAGCGGAAAGGATTATTGTCATTATGGGTTCGGGTGAAGGGGCAGTGAGGGAAACCGTGGATACTCTGATGGAACAGGATGAACGTGTAGGCGCTGTATTTGTTCGACTATATCGACCATTTTCCGTGGAATATCTGCTGAAAAAGTTACCCAAAACGGTTAAGAAAATTGCAGTCCTTGACAGGACGAAGGAACCCGGAAGTATAGGAGAACCGCTCTATCTGGATGTCGTCACCGCCTTTGTTGAAAGTGACAGGAAAATGCCTGAAATAGTAGGAGGAAGATATGGACTCTCGTCCAAGGAATTCAATCCTGCGATGGTGAAAGGTATCTATGATGAATTGCTAAAAGCTAAACCAAAAAACCATTTCACTATTGGGATCAATGACGATCTCGGCCATACCAGCCTGGAATACAACCCTGTGTTCAAAACCAAGAAAACGACATTTAATTGTATGTTTTATGGGTTAGGGTCTGATGGTACTGTTGGCGCAAATAAAAATTCTATTAAAATTATAGGGGAAACTACCGATAATTATGTGCAGGGATATTTTGTGTACGACTCCAAGAAAGCCGGTGCTCAGACCATTTCACATCTGAGATTCGGACCCAATCCGGTGCATTCTTCATACCTGATCAATACAGCTGATTTTATAGCGTGCCACCAGTTTAATTTTATAGAGAAATACGATATTTTAAACCATATCAAAAAAGGAGGCACTTTTCTTTTAAATTCTCCTTTCTCCAAGGATGAAATCTGGGATCAATTACCCAAGGTGATGCAGGAGGAGATCATAGAAAATGAATTGAATTTCTATGTTATTGATGCCACTAAGGTTGCTCAGGCCGCCAAACTTGGTAAACGAACTAATACGGTACTGCAAACCTGCTTCTTTGCCATTTCAGGTATACTACCCAAAGAAGAGGCCATCGAAAAGATCAAAAATGCCATTGTAAAATCTTATTCCCATAAGGGGGATAAAGTGGTAAAAATGAATTTCAATGCCGTAGATACTGCCCTTCAGCATTTGGAAAAAGTGGAATATCCCAATAAGGTTACTGCTACACGTGGACTAAGATCAATTATGTCTGGTGAACCTGATCCCTTTGTAAAAGAAGTGCTCGGAAAAATTCTTGCCGGGCGCGGAGATGAGCTTCCGGTGAGTTATTTTCCTGTAGATGGTACCTTCCCAACAGGAACCACCCAATATGAAAAGAGAGGGATTGCTGATTTTATCCCTGTATGGGATGGTGAAGACCTTTGTACCCAATGTAATAAGTGCGTCGCGATTTGTCCGCATGCGGCCATCCGGGCTAAAGTGGTTTCCAATGATGAGCTTGAATCTGCTCCGGATACCTTGAAAAGGACGCCCGCAAAAGGCAGGCCATTTGAAAAGGAAACCGAATCCTATATTCTTCAGGTATCACCCGAAGACTGCACGGGATGTGATCTTTGCGTAGCAGTGTGCCCAGCAGAGAGCAAGGAGATTCCTGATTTTAAGGCAATCAATATGCACAAAAAACTTGAAGTGGATAAAGTTGAAAATGAGAATTGGGATTATTTTGTGCAACTACCCGATTACGACAGAACGGCACTGCAGATTACCAATGTAAAAGGATCTCAATTTCTAGAACCGCTATTCGAGTTCTCGGGCGCCTGTTCCGGTTGTGGAGAGACCCCTTATATTAAAATGCTCACCCAGTTATACGGAGACAGTATTCTAATTGCGAATGCCACGGGATGTTCTTCCATCTACGGAGGTAATTTGCCCACTACACCTTACAAAACCAACGAAGCAGGCAGGGGCCCGGCCTGGGCAAATTCGCTCTTTGAAGATAATGCTGAGTTTGGATTTGGAATGAAACTGGCCCTGTCCAAAAAACAGGAAATTGCCGTCGGGTTATTGAAATCCCTGGAAGA
>JABDQK010000215.1 GCA_013042255.1 Flavobacteriaceae bacterium
GAGATCAGTATACTGAATATGTTGCAAAGGGTTCCCGGTGTTACGGTTAGGGGGAATGTGGTGCGGGTTTTTGGCCCGAATTCATTTTCTAATACGACAGAACCATTATTTCTGATTAACGGAGCAGTCTATAGTGGCGGGTTATCTGGTATTTTAGGAAGTATCAACCCGGATGATGTAAAATCCATCGAGGTGTACAAAACACCTGCAGAATTAGGCCTCTATGGGGCCAGAGGGGCTAATGGGGTTATAAATATTATACTTAGGTAAGTGTAATATCGGCTTTCTACTCGATATAATTATCTAAGGATCAGGCAGCAGAGGCGATTTCTTTATGTTTTTTTCGGCTTCTTATTTGTACAAATTTCTTTAAGGCAAAACCGAGTATGGCCTGTAGGAAAACATTTTCTATTTTTTTGCTAAAGTGGGTCGGTGACAGCGTTTGTTTTACTGCCTGAGTGTTTAGTTTTATATGTTCCCAATCCAATTTACGCTGCAACTCGAGAATTTCAAGTTGCTGGTTTATCTCTTCAAATGAACTGTATCTCTTATTCATCGTTTTCGTCATCAAAAAAGTGGTTAGAAAATATTCTTAGTATAGGTCTGTTGATACTATTGCGCATTAGGTAGAATACTACACCCAGAAGGAGATATACAGCACCAACAATCAGAAAACCATATACCGTATTATTCAATATGGTTCCTAATGCCAGAGAAAGTGCCAGGCTTAAGAGCATTAAAGCAAGTAGTCCAAATATGCCAAGTAGAAATAATTTGGCAAAATAGGTCACAATGACCATGGATAGTTTAAAGCTCTTAAGCTTGGCGTATTCAACAGTTTCCTTCACATACGAATTTGTATGCTCATCTAATTCGGAGATATTATATTTTAGGTCGTTCAGAACCATATGAACTTATTTTTGAAGTGCGGCATTTTTCTTTTTAAGGTCTTCCAATTTGCGCTCAAGGGTAGCAATTATATCATCTGCCTTGTAGCTCATGTTGGAAACAGCTTCTTCAAGTTTATGCTCAAAATGCTCTTTCTTTTCATCAACGGTTTTAGTGAGTTCATCTTTCGCGTGGGTCAATCTTTCAGTGAGATCATGCTTGGCATCATTCACTTTTGTTTTAATTTTTTTCCGCGTTTTTTTTCCTTCATCGGGCGCGTACAAAATTCCAATTCCTGCTCCTATTGCAGCTCCTGTTACAAGTGCTAATAAGACATTACCTGTGTTGTTTGTCATGACTTATGATTTAAAGAATTAATAAATGGTTTTTACTTAATACTCCTAAGTTAAATAGGACATTCATCATGTGAAATGACCCAGGTCATTTTGAACGTTTTAAATTGCTTTTTTTTGGGGCAATAAAATTGTTTCTTAAGGAGGGTTTTTTCTATTAATTTTAAATGCCTTTCCATCTCAGAACCTTAGTGAATTAGGCTGAGGCCGATTCAGCTTTGCTAACTCTTGCTGTATCTCTGACCACCAAAAAAGGTATTTTGATATGATAGCCCAGCTGATCAACATTTTGCCTGTCGAGAATTCGTTCCAGAAGATTGTGTTTTTTGTTCATCATCGCCAGGAGTCCGAAGGATTCATTTTCGAGATATGACAATACCGCATAGGGCATAAGGTCTTCCTGCAATTCAACAAACTCATGTTCGTAATTCCTTAGAAGATGGCTGAGGTGTTCCTTGTTTTTTAATTGCTCCTTTGCCAGTTCGAGGGTTTCCATTACATGGAGTACGGTAATAGCAGCACCGAACCGAGCGGCCAGACCGAGTATTTTTTGAAATTCTGACTCTTTGTATTCAGATTGGTAATCTGTTGGGAATAGTATTTTTTTAATGGGTGAGAAAACCGTGTTTGAAGGGATAACCAACACAGGAGCAGTAGCTTTTCGCAATACATAAACGGTATTGCTGCCTATAAATACTTCCTTAGCTCCAGTAGCCCCTTTGGTACCCATTACTACCAAGTCGATTTTCTTACTCTCGGAGATATCATTTATTTCATGACTCAGGATATTAAAGGCCGAAATAACCTCAAACCGGTGATCGGGATTTTTGGATATGCCTTTCATTTCAGATATAGTCTTTTCAAGTCCGTCCAGAGAGCGGTTGACCTCAGCATCGGGGACGGCACTGAAGGCAGGTCCGCCCAGCACATAATCGATTCGATAAATAGGGGGGGTATAGGTATGTAGAACGTAAAATGTGCAGGCTTCCTCTGCAAATAAGGCCAGCGCATAATTAATGGCATTCCTGGCAGTATCAGAGAAATCGGTAGGTAAAAGGATCCTTTTCATCTTTTATTCTTTTGTTTCTCTAAAAATAAGCTGCCAGAAAATAAAAAGGAATGATCTCTATCAGCTCTCCTAACTTATATCGTACTAATGATTACCAATCAGGTACATGACGAGAATCATTTGAAATAGTAAGCGTAACAAGGATATTTAAAGAATAACCTTAAAACGTACTATCATGGCACTTAAATTTAACGAATATGCAAAAGAAGGTAACAGTTTTTTAAAGGACTACGCCAAAGAAATGAATCTGGGAGAAAACACAGAAAAGGCCGGGAGGATTTTTTCATCAATTATGCATGCCCTGAGGGATATTATTTCGCCTCAGGAATCACTTCAGTTCTTAGCTCAGTTACCGATGTTTCTCAAAGCGGTATATGTAAATGGCTGGAATATGAAAAGGCCAAAGCTAAGAGTGAAAAAGATGGCAGAATTTATAGAACTCGTACGCAAACACGACGGAGTAGCAGCTGTTAATGATTTTGAATACAATGATGAATTGGCCGAACGCTATATCGATACCACTTTTATATACTTGAGAAAGTATATCTCACTGGGTGAAATGGAGGACATCCGGGATGGCCTGCCCAAGGATCTCAAAAGCATGATATACAGTAATTTAATGTTCTAGGTTTAAAAGCAGTTATCTGTATATTTTAAAAGGACATGTCTCCGGAGAGGAACCGAAGAAGGTGGGAATGGTTTATCAGGGATTCAGTTGTGTAAGCTGACATAAATCATAGGAAATACTCAGGGCTTGTAATACCTTGCTTTCTGACCATTTAACGGATTGTTTAACCTAAATTTTCAAGACCATGACACTTGTTAGATTTAAAAATCGGAATCGCCCCTTTACCAATTTGATTACCTCCGATTTCTTCGACATGGAAGATTTCTTCGATAATCGATTTTGGAAAAAAGGGTTAGTAAATGAAGATTTCTGGAATGGACGTTCAGGAGAACCTGCTCTTAACATCAGGGAGGAAGATCGTCATTTCGAAATAGAACTTGCCGCTCCGGGTTTCGAAAAAAAAGACTTCGACGTATCTATTGAAAACGGTTATTTGACTATCAAGGCCGAAAAAGAGGATACCGAGGAAACCAAAAAAGAGAATTATACAAGGAAAGAGTTTTCCTATAATTCTTTTGAAAGATCACTACAGTTACCGGAAAATGTATTGGAAGACAAAATTAAAGCCAAATACAATGACGGTATTCTGAGCTTTAAAGTCCTTAAAAAGGAAGAAGCTAAGAAATTAAAACCCAAAAAAGTGGAAATTGCATGACACGATCCCCACTTTAAAGGTTGCCCTCCTGCTCATGATGATTGCTTATATTAAAAAAGCCCCCGCAGGAGGGCATTTTTATTGTGTATTCCTTTAATTTCTATCCATCAAAAAGGCCTTCATTCCTTTGATTTTCTCGGTAATACTTCTTCTGGGAATGGGAACAGAATTGTTGAATTCTTTTCTGCTGCGATATTAGAAAGGGTTTGATACAATCGCAGTTTGATTGCAGAAGGTGACTGATCTATCTTTTTCCCGGCCTGCAACAGCATATCTGCTGCCTGTTCTTCAGCCTGTGCTAAGATGATACGGGCTCTTCTCGATCTTTCAGCCTCAGCCTGGTTGGCCATCATCCTTCGCATGTTTTCAGGTAACTGTATATCCTTGATCTTTACATCGATTATCTCAATACCCCATTGATGAGTTTCACTTTCAACAATCGCTTTAATATTTTTCCCCATCTCTTCTCTTTTAGATAAAATGGTATCCAGTTCTACCTTACCACAAACGTCCCTCAGGGCAGCCTGAGACAGTTGCGTTATAGCGAAGGAAAATTCCTCCACTTCAAGCACGGCTTTTTCAGGATCTCTTATTTGAAAAAAGACCACCCCATCGATACTACAGGGCACGTTGTCTTCTGTCATAACCTCCTGGGAAATGATATTGATGGTGATCACCCTAATGTCTACCACCTGAATAGTCTCCACAATAGGGATGATCCACCGAAAGCCGGGATTAAGCGTCTTCACATACTTCCCAAACCGGAATTTAAGAGCGCGTTTATATTCAAAAATTATCCGAATCCCCGCAAGCAGGAATAAGAAAAGAATTAACAGGAAAAACATCATGGGATTCATAACAATTCTATTTAAAATTAAAATTCAGTTCTATATGCACGCACCGAATTACGGAGTAACTGGCCCTCTTTTAAAGATACGAAAAAAGGAGAAGGCAACATCATCCAAAGCGCACTATAAATTAACCTGTCCCTGTCCTTGGAAATCCCTTATGTGATCACGTTATCGAATCAGGATTCTTTCGGGGAACTGTACCTTTCAATCTTTTTATCAGGGAGTAGTTCAGCCCGAAAAACCATATCAGACAGGAAACAAATGTGATTTTTTGTATCAGGGGCAACAATATGATATTTATACCTGTCTCGTAAATGTAGTAATTGACTGCAAAAATGAGCAGGCAAAACAGTCCGAGCAGGCCTAAACGATAATACCCGGCTCTGAGAAGTTCCCTCGAGCAACTTATAAAGGCAACAACTCCAAAAACCCCGGCAATCCTAACGATTAGGTCATGTGAATTCCCAGCCATAAAAAAGACGACAAGGAATGCCAGCAAACCTGAAAACCACATTATATATTGATTGAGGGTCTTTCGCACAAAAAGTTTGGGTAAATAGAACCAGAGAAGCATCAGACTGGTACAAAGTACTCCTAAGGCCAATTTTGCGTAAAGGCGGGCGGAATTTAAATTGCCATTGATCGCAAATTCATCCAGTAAATCACAGAGATAATTATTCCAAAAACTAAAACCGATCTGCTGAGGATTCACAGCTGAGCCACCGGGATATACTAGAGCTGCAATCAGGTAGAGAATCACAAAACAAGCCATACCTAAAAAAGGGATCAACATGGTATACTGCCCGGGGGATTTGAGCTGCCCCAGGAAATAGTAATTTGAATGTGACCTTTCATTATAAGGCATATATTAAAGATATGTAATGGAAATCAGGATGTTAGAGGTTTAAATCAATTTTTGATTACAACGCCAGGCCTGTTTTATCTGAGAGTATTTTCTTCAGTGCCGGAGCAGTACTCGAATCGATTAGATTAAGGGTCTGAACATCGCATAATTCCCTTACCATATGGGATCCGGCAAGGGTATTTGTGGTGATGCCCGTAACAATATCCGGTACCATATTAAAAGCCTTCATCAAACCGTATACAGCATAGGGATCTGTTGCACTCAGGATGGTACATTTTATATTATTACCAAGGGCCTTAATTGCCAGGTCACCGTTATAAGGTTCAAGGGGTGAAGCCCCTACCTCCACAATGGCAACATCAGCATCCTGATGTGCCATACAACTTAAAAGTAACTCAATTTTTTCTTCATAAACTTCAGCCCGACATATTGAGGATGGCAAGCCTACATCTACAAAATCAAAAATGGCATCTGCACCAACATCTTTAAGCGCGAGTATGTCCTTGTATCGACCAGCTCCGCTAAGTTTAGCCCCAATAACTTTATACCCTGCCGACTTAAACACATTTGTAACAATTCTGGCCGAAGTTGTTTTTCCTGCAGACATTGAGGTGCCGACAAAAAGAACAACCGGGGTGTTAAAGGCCAAAGGCTCTACTTCAGGCAGAAACTGATCCATGGTGATCTTCTTTCCTTCCCGACTTACATGTCCTTTGTAGGAAACTTTCATCAAATTTGGCAGAAATGCCGATTTTGAAGTTAGTTTACCCAGAATCCCACCCCCGGTAAGTACGCTCATTTCTCCGTCTTCACCTATTTTCTGCCAGGTTCCCGTGGCCTCTAGGGTTGCAAAGCGTTTACCCAATGCACCTACAATGTTCTCGCCCCCTATAATTCCCCTCATTCTCCCATTGGGAAGTTCCAGAAGGAGGGATGGGCCTCCAGGATCTTTAATCTTTCCCACCACGTAATCTCCGGTGGCCCAAAGCGATCTGTCGAGAAATTTTAGATCAAACTTTTTTTTATCCAGGTCTGATATTCTTGTAAGGGAGGTATAGATAAAATTTGAAGGCATAATAATTCACTTTAATTTTAAGAGTTTGGAGTTGCAAGCAGTAAAAGAGTTAATAAAGCAGTCCTTTCAGGAAGCTGGTCATAAAAAATAAACTCGTGATTGGCGTGCGCGCCATCTCCCGGCGTACCCAGGCCGTCAAGGGTGGCCGTATAGGTACTCGTCGTATTACCATCTGATCCGCCCCCGGCCATAGCCTGGGAAAGTTCTAAACCTAAAAGCACGGCTTTTGTTCGTGCCAGTTCCCAAAGTTTTTGATTTCTTTCATTTGCTTCCATAGGGGGTCGTCCTATTCCTCCTTCAATGACCAATTTTATGTCGGGAAGACTGGGCTTTAAACCGTATATCTTTTTACTAATAAATTCTCCGTCTTTAATATTTTCCACTCTCACGTCAATAACTGCTTTACTTTCTGGGGCTACAACATTTGCCGAAACGCCTCCCTGAATGGTGCCTATATTTACCGTGATCCCCTTTTCAAAATCATTCATCGCATGGAGTTCCTGGATCTGATGTGATAATTCTACAATAGCATTGATCCCTTTGCCAGGATCCAGGCCGGCATGGGCTGCTTTACCATGCACGGTAATCGTAAACCTTCCGAGGCCTTTTCGCGCGGTTTTCAATTTTCCATTAAGTCCCAGTGGTGGCTCCATGACATAGGCCCGGTCTGCAATCTTCGCCAGTTTTTTTATAGTTGAGGTTGATTCTATACTACCTATTTCTTCATCAGAATTGATGAGAACCACCGGGGTCATCGGTACCTCCAAATTATTTTCCCTAATTGTTTTTAAGGCATATATGATTTGAGTGATACCGGCTTTCATGTCATAAACACCGGGGCCTCGCATTTTATCTTCCCTTTTTACAACCGGCATCTCTTTAATGGTAGAAGTTTTCCAGACAGTGTCACAATGGCCCAAAAGTAGTTGTACAGGTTTATTTTTTATCCTTTTCGCGGGGCGGGCATAGAGGTAACCTCCTGTTTTATTACCCGGCATAAGGAAAGTGTAATAATCGAGCTTGTGAAATTCGGTTTCCAGGCGGCGCAGAATATTTAATTGGGCGGCAGCATCTCCGGATGGAGTTTCTATGCTTACTAATTCCTTTAAAAAAGCCTGCATTTCATTTGCATCAGCCCTTAAATATTCTAATATGGAAGCGGCTTCTTTCAAGAGTTCAGTTTTTAAAATCCTTTGGAAACGGAAAATTGAAGGTTTCAGATACGTGGGCAAATCTGCCCTGGGCAATATAGGCGAGCAATGGATTCCTTCTAAGTTGGTCTCTTTCATCGTACTCAGAGACCCTCAAATAATCTTTATCAACATGGGCTGCTTTTATCACCCCTGTAATCAAGCTGTAATCGTCAAACCCATCTATGATCTTAAAGAGTTCACATTCCAGATAAAAGTAGGCTCCGGCTATCATAGGAACTTCCATTGTAGTTGCTTTGACAACTGAGAGAGAATCTAATATATCATCCGACTTGCTAATACATTGAGATCTGGGAGTAGCACTCAAAGAAGTATGCACTACTTGTTCAGGTTTTGGGAAACTAACGGTAAAATTACCCGTCTCTTTAATATTTTGATACGTACTATGCCTGGGGGTACAAACAAATCCGAAGTAATTACCAAAACCCATGGGAGTAACCATATGTTTTGGTGCCAGATCGTACTTAC
>JABDQK010000218.1 GCA_013042255.1 Flavobacteriaceae bacterium
GGCTTAAGCACCTTCATCTTGGCCTGCGAGAGATATGACTTATAGGTCACAGGAGACATAAGCAGTCTAACTATAATAGTCATCACTACAATTGCGATCCCGAATGGCAGGAACGAACTCAGAAAGCCATAGAAAGGCGTAAATATATGGCGATTGATCCAACCAAAAATACCCCATCCATAGGGGATTGATTCCACCAATCCCAGATCTTTGTATTTCTCCAGAACATCAATATCAGTTGGGCCGTAATACCAGTTCATAGCATAGGACAGCTCTCCGCCTTCCAATTGCAGCGGGGCAACTGTTGAGTATTCTTTGGTAAACTTTGCTTCCTTACTTTCTTCCTCTACAAGATTTTTTGAGGTTAGTTCAGCGGTTTCAAAAGGTGTATTAGTCGTAAGTATGGAGCTAAAGAAATGCTGTCTGTAAGACAACCACTTTATATCTGTTTCAGTCTCCTCATCATCGCTAGTTTCCGAAAGCTTACTGATCTTCCCATCTTCGTGGTTATAAGTGAGTCGGGTATATCGATTACCGTATTGAATACTCTTGTTATGACGAATACCCTTTAGCCTCCAATTAAGGTTGATAGGTCTGCTATCATTAAATACACCATCGAGTCCTTGCGAACGCACTGTGAATCCCACCAGGTATTCCCCGGGTTTCATCTCATATCGATACTCAAGGAATTGCTGAGGTGCGACTTTGGCTTTCATCGAAAGGATCTGAATATCCCCATCCCTACTGAGGGAAGGTTCAAAATACAGGTCTTTGGTGTTCAGCACTCTGTTATTTCGGGTGGTAAAGCTCAGATCAAACACAGCATTCCCGTCCTTGATCAAGTAAACCGGTACTGAATCGTATGTCACGAAATTCTTCAGTAATGCCTCGGTGATCTGTCCTCCTTTATTACTTATCTGAAGGTTAAGCACATCGTTTTCAAGGGTGGTAGTACCTTCAGTTGCCGGAGTAAATCCGAATTCCCCAATAGCATTTCTGTAATTTGCAAGAGCTGTGGAATCTTGTAAATTGACCGATTGAGTTTCCAATACGGGTGTCTCTTCCTCTGCTTCAACTGCCTCTTCAGCTTCCTGTTGTTGTTCTATTTGGGCTTTCTGGGCTTCAATTTCCTCTGGTGTGGGTTGGTTCTGGTAAAACCAGAATAACAGAATCCCGAAGATCAGGACAAAGCCGATAATTGAATTAAGGTCTAATTTTTTCTCTTCCATCTATTAACTGTCGTATCTAGCTGTTCTTCATCCTGATATACAGAATGCGAAAGTTTCTTTTTTACGGGTTTGCAAATATAGGCCCAATTGTGGAGTTTATGCCAAACTGGCATTGGTTTGTTGTTTTTTATGGAGCTGAACGGCTTTAATAAATCCAACAAACAGAGGATGGGGATTGGCCACTGTACTTTGATACTCCGGGTGATATTGCACCCCGACAAACCAGGGATGATCCGGTAATTCTATGATCTCAACCAGTTGTGTATCACTGTTGATCCCTGAAGCAACCATACCAGCCTTTTCAAATTGTTCTTTGAAATCATTGTTGAATTCATATCTGTGTCTGTGCCTTTCTGAGATGTGATTTTGTCCGTGATAAACCCTTGAAACCAGGCTTCCTTCTTTTAATTCACAATCCCATGCTCCTAGTCGCATAGTCCCTCCCTTATTGGTGATATGTTTTTGTTCCTCCATAAGACTGATGACAGGGTATGGCGTCTCCTCATCCATTTCGGTAGAATTGGCACCTTCCAGTCCCAGTACATTTCGGCCAAATTCGATCACTGCCATCTGCATGCCCAGACAAATACCCAGGAATGGGATTCCATTCTCTCTCGCATACCGAACTGCCTTGATCTTTCCTTCAATACCTCTCTCCCCAAAGCCCGGGGCAACGAGTATTCCATCAAGACCTTTCATTTTCTGTTCAAAATTCGCTTTATTGATATACTCGGAGTGGATCGACCTTACATTTACTTTTACTTCATTAATAGCCCCTGCATGGATAAACGATTCCAGGATAGATTTGTACGAGTCCTGCAATTCCACATACTTACCGATCAGTCCGACCGTCACCTCACTTTTGGGATGCTTATGCCTGTCGAGGAACTCGTGCCATTGGGTAAGATCGGGTTCAGTATCATCGGGAAGGGCCAGTTTCTTCAGGGCTACCGTGTCGAGGCCTTCTTCCTGCATAAGGATGGGAACATCGTAAATGGTAGAGGCATCTATCGACTGAATCACCGCTTCGCGTTTCACATTACAGAATAAGGCGAGTTTTTCTTTGATCTCATCAGATAGTTGATGTTCTGTCCGGCACACAAGGATATCGGCCTGGATCCCACTTTCCATCAGCGTCTTAACAGAATGCTGAGTGGGTTTCGTCTTTAATTCCCCAGCTGCCGATAAGAATGGAACCAGGGTCAGGTGAATCACAATGGCATTGTTGTCCCCTAATTCCCATTTCAACTGCCTTACCGATTCTATATAGGGTAAGGACTCTATATCCCCAACGGTCCCTCCTATCTCTGTTATAATAATGTCGTATTCCCCTGTTTTTCCCAGGAGTTGTATTCGCTCCTTGATCTCATTGGTAATATGAGGAATTACCTGAACTGTTTTCCCAAGAAATTCTCCTCTTCTTTCTTTTTCTATAACAGATTGGTAGATCCTTCCCGTAGTGACATTATTAGCCTGGGAAGTCTTTACATTGAGGAATCGTTCGTAATGTCCCAGATCGAGATCTGTTTCCGCACCATCATCCGTTACATAGCATTCTCCGTGCTCATAAGGATTTAAGGTCCCGGGATCTACATTGATATAGGGATCTAATTTTTGAATGGTGGTCTTATAACCGCGAGCCTGAAGTAGCTTAGCCAGCGAGGCTGCAATGATTCCTTTGCCTAAAGAAGAAGTTACGCCCCCCGTAACGAATACGTATTTTGTAGCTGCCATTTCGCGCTTCTTGGTTACGGGATTCAAAGATACAAATTGCATCGGCAAATCACGGAGAATCGATTGGAAATTCTTTTCGGATTTTTATAAGAAGGGCTTCCAAACCGTTTTCTTTGACCTCCAGTGCCTGCTTCATCATAAATCCCAGTTTCCCCTCCGGAAATCCTTTTTGCCTGAACCATAGTAAATAGCTTTCGGGTAATTGCACCAGATATCGACCCTTAAATTTGCCGAAGGGCATTTTGTAATGCGCAAGTGTGATCAGTTGATCTTTCTCCGGTTTCAATTCCATCCTTAAAATTAAATCTTTTACATTTGAGAAGGAGCAAAATCTGAGTTTTATGAAAAGGAGATCTTTTATTACTTCCGCTGCTACCGTTTCAGCCGGTATGGTGACTGCACCTAAGGTTTGGGGAAAAGACCTGCCGAATTACGATCCGCAGGGTCTTAAGGGCAATATCCACCACAGTGCCTGTTATTGGTGCTATAATTCCATCCCTTTAGACCAATTCCTATCCGATCTTTCCGGCCTTGGGGTGGAGGCTATTGATCTTGTGGGACCGGAAGACTGGCCGCTATTAAAAAAACACAATATACATGCCTCCATGTGCTGGGGAGCCGAGATTAACTTAACCGATGGATGGTGCGATCCCAAGTTTCATAAACAACTTATAAAAAACTATTCTGAGATGATTCCTAAAGTGGCAGAAGCCGGCTACACCAATCTGATCTGCTTTAGCGGCAGCAGAAGAGGAATGGATGATGAAGAAGGGTTGCAGAATTCAGTTCGGGGTTTAAAAAATATCCTGTCACTAGCCGAGAAGCACGGTGTGGTGATACAGATGGAATTACTGAATTCCAAGGTTGATCATAAGGATTATATGTGTGATAAGACAAAATGGGGAGTAGCTTTATGTGATGCCCTGGGATCTGATAATTTTAAGCTCTTATACGACATTTACCATATGCAGATTATGGAAGGGGATGTGATCAGAACCATAGAACAAAACAAGGACTATATCGGTCATTATCATACCGGGGGAAATCCCGGGAGGCATGAGATCGATGAAACCCAGGAACTGTATTACCCGGCCATCATGAAGGCGATTCTAAAAACCGGATTTAAAGGGTATGTAGCTCAGGAATTTATTCCCACCTGGGACGATAAAATCGCAGCGTTGAAACAGGGAATACAAATCTGCGATGTATAATTTTCAGTATTAACCTGCAGTTCTCCTGAGCTCCTCGGCGATCATAGTATTCCACTCTGCCTGCTTTTCTTCAGCCCGGGAAAAATTGGTTTCCTCATCGTACCTAGATTGAAAATCTCTCAACTCTTTAATAATATCATTGTAGATCTTTTTCATTTCGGCCTTTACGTTGGAGGTGAATCTATACCCCTGAATCTTCCTGCGCATTTTTCTGGCAAAGAGTTCCGAAATATCAAAGTGCAGTTGCTCATGGCTCAGGATGATATCATTGGCCACTTCAGGTCGGTACCAGGAGGCTTCCGGATAGAAATAAGCTTCAACACTACAATCCACTTCCATCTCGCCTGCCTGCTCAAGGGCGGAAAACTGATAAGCAATTCCGCTGGCTGTTGTTGCTGCAATTCTGGAACCGGCAGGGGGAGGTGATTTAAAATCTTCCCAACTCAGTCGGTGCGAAGATTCCCATAAAATTGCATCATCTTCCTGCCCATATCCCTGAAACAGACCCAGGAATACTATAAAAACACCTAAATTTTTTATTAGCTCCAATGGAAATTAATTCTCTTTTCGATATCGGGATGTATGCTGTAGAGAACAGGACATGTCCTGGCCGAGTGCTCGAGTATCACACGCTGTTTTTCGGCAAATCCCGCAGGCATGTGCAGTTCAATTTCTATTTTACTGATGCGTCTCGGATCCGAAGTCATGTGCTTTACTACCTCGGCATATGCTCCGTCAAGAGTGGCGTCCCAACTTTTGGCCTTTATCCCCATTACAGTCAGCATACAGCTGGCCAGTGCAGTTGCCACAGTATCGGTAGGTGAAAATGCCTGCCCAAGTCCATTGTTATCAAGTGGGGCGTCGGTAATAAATTGATTCCCCGATGCGATATGTTCACAAGTTGTCCTGAGATTACCCGTATAGGTTACTTTAGAGGTCATTTGAAGTCGGGGTTATCTGCATTACTCGCATATTTTCATATTTCATTATGTAGGTAGCACGATTGAAATATCCCGAGGTAAAAGCCTGGACATAGTCGAATTTATTCCCTGCGTATTCGGTTAATCCAATAATGCCTGCAGTGCTGAACAGATTGGGTCTGTATGCCAATTTCAGCAACAGATCCAGGGTGAGATCAAACCCGCGTACAGCATACTTATCAGGATCCCCTCCAAAACGAGCTCTGTACCTTCTCACAAATGCATCCTCACTTACTTCCCTGTCGATGGAAGGATAGGTGAAATTAAGGTTCGACAAGTGGGAAACGGAGATCACATCATTTTCAAATGCGCGATTTTTATTTGTGGTGAACATCCGCACCTGAGTCGTATCCGAAATGGTAGAATTAAGGATTGAACTTACGCTGGAAACCAACTTAAAATTTTCGGTTTCTAAAATTACCCAGTTTTCATTATCAATACTGAGCAGGTTGGTCAGAGCCTCTATATCAACAGAAATATTTTTTTCATCCTCACGTACTTTCAGTGATCTGGCCATTGGAAACTTCTCTTGTATCCTGACACGTGTTGAATCATTTTGCGCATCATTGATGACAATAATATTCTGATCGGTCCTTATGGATCCCATATAATCAAGCATCTTCAGTCGCAATATGCTGTCTGAAGGAACGGAGAAAAATACATTCGGTAAATCAAGGTCGCTCTGTGCACTCAATGGGGCCACAATCGGAACTCCTGCAGGCCCCGCCTGCATGGCAGCTTCCTTCAGGGCTTCTGCTTGTAAGGGACCGATGATTGCATTTACAGTAGATAAGTCCTCCCTTGCCAGGATTGATCTCACCTTTTCCCTGCTTAATTCTGTATCGAAGGTTTTCACCCTTACAGAAATACCTAAATCGGACAGAGAATCCATAGCGACAAGCGCCCCGCTGTATAAACCAAGGCTGTATTTAAGGGCGTTACTTCGTTCTATAGTACTTTCCACATTCTTAACACTGTCCAATTCCAGTCGGTTCATACGAAAGGGAAGCATCACCATCAGAGAAGGTCGATTATCCCTGCTAATGCTATCCAGGAGATTTATTTTATCGAGAATCAGGGAATTTCTCACTTCCAGATTACCTGCTTTTTCCCTCGGTAATTTCAGCACCATCCCGGCTTTAAGTCCTCTCGACAAATCTGGATTCAGTGCCAGCAATTCGCTGTATCCGATTCCGAGCTTTCTGGTGAGGGAAAATTCGGTTTGTTTAGGTTTTACTTCATAAAAAATATAGTTTTCTGCATTGACCTCTTCAGATTCAAGTTTCTTTTGAGGTAAGCGAAGTACCATTCCTTCTTTTAGTCCGCCCTGCTCCAGTATCATCGGATTCAGCCTGATAATATCCTCAGAGGTTATTCCGTATTCCCCGCTCAGGCTATACATGGTTTTCTTCGGAGGTACTGTGTAGGAAACATAGAGTTCTACTTCCTGCCCTTCTACTGTACTCCCCGGGGGTTTGGGTAATTGCAGCTCCTGCCCTACGGCCAGATAATCGCTGTTTTTTTCCAGAGATGGATTTAGTGCCACTAAACTATCAACGGTGATCCCGTATTTATGGGCAATGCTCCATCGGGTTTCTTTTGGGGAAACGGTATACGTCTCAAAATCCTCCGGATTGATCGCATTGGGGTCCTCCTCTATCTCAGGGTACACCGGAATCTGAAGACGCATTCCTTTCTTCAGGGGCATACTGTACAATTCTTTGTTGTACCTCTTTATTTCATCTTCGGAGACTTCATATCGCCTCGAAATTCCATAAAGGGTTTCTTTTCTGCGTACGCGATGTGTTCTGTAGCTTTCGGGTTCACGCTGAACCTCCTGGACTTCTGTCGTTGTTGTTCCTGAAACATTTACGGGATTGTCGGGCAGGGGTTTGGTATCTGATACGCTTGCCTGAAGTGGAATAACAAGAATAGTATTAGGTTTTAAAACATCTCCCTGTTTGATCTCCTTGTTGTATTTGAGGATGTTATAAGGAGTAACCCGGTAGAGCTTTGAGATGCTGTAAAGGGTTTCACCTTCCTTAACGGCGTGTGTTTTAAACTGCTGTGCCTGAACCTGAAAGGCAAACAGAAGAAATAAAACAAGACAATTCAGTACTTTCATCATGTTATATACGTTTATTCCCACTCTATGGTTGCCGGCGGTTTAGAACTTATGTCATAAACCACTCTGTTTACCCCAGGAACCTTATTAATAATGTCATTAGACATTTTTTGCAGGAATTCATAGGGTAAATTTACCCAATCTGCCGTCATTCCGTCTGTGCTTTCTACAGCTCTTAAAGCGACGCACTTTTCATAAGTTCTTTCATCTCCCATCACACCTACACTATGCACGGGAAGCAACATGGCACCGGCCTGCCATACATCGTCGTACAGGCCCCATTCCCTCAGGCCATTAATAAATATAGCATCCACTTCCTGTAGCATGGCCACTTTCTCCCGGGTAATATCGCCCATAATCCTTATTGCCAGTCCGGGACCCGGAAAAGGGTGTCTGCCAAGGCGTTCATCGGCAATTTCCAATGTGGCCCCTACCCGTCTTACTTCATCTTTAAATAACATTTTTAAGGGCTCCACTACTTTTAATTTCATATAATCTGGCAATCCGCCAACGTTATGATGGCTTTTTATGGTTGCCGACGGGCCTCCCGAGGCTGAAACCGATTCTATACGGTCAGGGTAAATCGTTCCCTGCGCCAGCCATTTGGCATCCTCCACCTTGTGGGCTTCATCGTCAAATACATCGATAAAGACGCCGCCGATGATCTTGCGTTTCTTCTCAGGGTCCTCTTCCCCAGCCAAGGCATCCAAAAAGCGTGCCGAAGCATCAACACCTTTGACATTTAGCCCCATATGCTTGTATTGATCGAGCACTTCTTCGAACTCATTTTTCCTAAGTAGCCCGTTATTGACAAAAATGCAATGCAGATGTTTTCCGATCGCCTTGTGCAAAAGCACAGCGGCCACAGTCGAATCCACCCCCCCGGAGAGTCCCAGGATTACTTTGTCATTCCCTATTTCGTTTTTTAATTCCTCTACGGTTGTCTCAACAAAGGCATCGGGTGTCCATGTTTGTTCAAGTCCGGCAATACCAACAAGAAAATTTTCCAGCAACTGCTTCCCATCTTTGGTGTGGTAAACCTCCGGATGAAACTGTATGGCATATATCTTTTCATCAGCGATCTTGTAGGCTGCAATTTCAACATCAGCTGTGCTGGCCAGCAGTTCTGCTTTGGGAGGTAGTTGCTGTATCGTATCTGAATGGCTCATCCAAACCTGTGATCCGGATGATATGTTCTTAAAAAATGGCTCCCCTTCCTTGATTTTTGAAAGTCGGGCCCGCCCGTATTCCCTGGTCTTGGAGGGGGCTACATTACCGCCGTGAAAGTGAGCTATATACTGGGCCCCATAGCACACACCCAGAAGGGGTATCTTACCTTTTATCCCGTTAAGTTCAGGATGTGGAGCTTCATCAGATCGAACAGAAGAAGGGGATCCCGAAAGAATTACCGCTTTGTATTCAGAAAGATCCTTTGGCAGGTTATTATATGGCTTTATTTCACAAAATATATTGAGTTCCCTCACCCTGCGAGCGATAAGCTGAGTGTACTGGGAGCCAAAATCAAGGATAAGGACGTTGTTTTGCATGGGCAAAAATAGCAATTTGAGCTATTTTCGGACCAAGTTTTTTCTATATTTATTATACGGTTATCAACCTTTTAGAAAATGAAACACGCATCGTCCCTGATTTTTGGAATATCGATAATAATTGCAGCCTTCTTTCTTGGCAATGCCTACAAGGATAGAGCCAATCCACCTAAGATTATCACGGTCACTGGTCTTGGAAACGAAAATTTTACTTCTGATCTTATCGTTTGGGAAGGATATTTTTCAACCTTTAATACCAACCTTAAGGCGGCCTTTGAACAGCTCAATACGGATAAGGAAATAGTGAAGAATTATTTATTATCGAAAGGTATTCCTGAGGCAAATATCATCTTCAATTCGGTTCAGACCGCAGAACAAAGGGACAACAAATATGATAATGGAAATTATATTGGGAGTGTGTTTCGGGGGTATTCCTTAACACAGAGCGTAAAAATCGAATCAAATGATGTTAAACTCATTGAGGAAGTGGCAAGAGAAATCACCGAATTACTGAATAAGGGAGTCCAATTTAACTCATCCCCTCCCAGGTATTATTACACCCAATTGGCCGATCTGAAAATTAAAATGATTGCTCAGGCTACAGAAGATGCCCGACTTCGGGCAGAAAAAATAGCAGAAAATTCAGGAGGAGACCTTGGAAATCTTCTCTCTGCCAAAATGGGAGTATTTCAGATAACAGGACAAAATTCAGATGAAGAATACAGTTGGGGCGGAGTTTACAATACTTCAGAAAAGAAAAAAACCGCCTCTATTACCATGCGGCTTGATTATGAAGTACAGTAAATATGGATTTTATAAGAGCAACAGGAGGAAAAAAGAAAAGCCCTGACCCCTACGGTCAGGGCTTTCAAATCAAAAACCAACCTAAACACATGAATTTTTATGACACTTTGCTAAAATTCTTTTTCAAAGCAATTTATTATAGAACAACTCATATTAAAAAAACCCTACCTCATCTTCAAAATTTTTATCTTTAGTACATAAATAACACATTAATGATTCAAAATTATTTAGAGGAAATTAAATCTGAACTACAAAGGGCTGCCTCTGAAAAAGACCACCCTTTTCGCTATTTTACCCTGGCCACAGTGGGTTTGGAGCGAGTCGCCCGACTTAGAACTGTCGTTTTGCGAAAATTTGAGAAGGATCTGAAACTTATTTTCTATACAGACAGCAGATCAAAAAAAATGATCCATTTACAGGAAAATAAAAATGTTGGCCTGTTATTTTACGATCCGCAGACGCTGACCCAGATTCGAATGGAAGGAATAGCCAATGTTATTCAGGATAAGGAGGCTATCGCCAAAGCATGGGATGAAATAGAGCTAAAAGCAAGAAAAGATTATACAACGGTGTCCACACCCGGAACAAGCCTCGACAGTCCAGATCAGTTAGACTACCTCGACGATGAAGATCATTTTTGTATCATTGAAATCATCCCTTTTAAAATAGAGTACCTTCAGTTGAAACGTCCTAATCACATTCGTGTAAATTTTTCCCGGGAGGTTAATCGGTGGGAGGGTGAATTTATTGTCCCATAGAATCTATGCAATCTAAGGTTCTCCCAGGGTATCTAAAATAACCCTGATGTCTTCTTCTGTAGTATCCGGATTGATAAAACAAAAGCGCAATACCGTCTGGTAATCCCCTTCGGCTTTCCACAAGGTTGGCGTCACCAAAGCTATCCCATCCCTGTGATTTCGGTAGGTCCACTCTTTATACTGTTGTGCATTCCAGCCTTCACGCCGGAATAAGACACAAGACAAGCTGGGCGGTCTCACCAGGGATAGTTCTGATCTCCCTTCTATTAATTCACCGGCCTTATTAGCCAATTCTATACCCCGTTCCACAGCCCATTTGTACTTCTCGGTGCCATGAGTTGCCAGGGAAAACCACAGAGGCATTCCCCTTAACCTTCGGGTTAACTGGATCTGATAATCAGCGGGATTAAAGCCGCTGGCTCCTTCATCTTTAAAAATATCGAGGTAAGATCCCTCCTGAGAATGCGCCTCCAGGGCAAGCGCAGGCTCTTTATATAGGATAGCTCCACAATCATATGGGGAAAAAAGCCATTTATGCGGGTCGATGGTAATACTGTCTGCCTTTTCAATCCCATTGAAAAGATGTCTTACCGATTCTGCAACCAGTGCACCACCTCCGTAAGCTGCATCTACATGAAACCACAGCTCTTCTTTTACACAAACGGCGGCAATACCCTCAAGATCATCTATTATTCCGGCATTGGTAGTCCCACCGGTAGCCACAATAGCGAACAATCGTTCTCGTTTATCAATATCCATCGAATTGATCTGCTCCTGCAGGGCTAATCTGGTCATAGATCCGTCGGTTTCAACTAGGTGGACATCGGCATCGATCACTTTGGCCATTGCCTTAATGGACGAATGCGCCCCTGAAGAAGTTATAATCAGTCCTTTCTTGTTGCAATTTTCCGGCTTTTTACGCCACTTTTCACGGGCAGTGACCATAGCGGAGAGATTGGCAGCGGTTCCCCCGCTGGTAAAAACACCAAAAGCACCTGTAGGCATGCCCGTAAGGGAAACCAACCATTTCATCGCCTGGTTCTCACAGAAAATTCCTCCTGCCCCTTCCATCCAATAAGCTCCATGGATACTGGAGGCCGAAGTAACCAAATCGAACATCACAGCGGCTCGCGTTGGCGAGGCCGGAACAAATGCAAGATGCCTGGGATGGTCTATAGGGACTGTTGACTTAACCAGTACATCGCGAAACAGCTCAAAAGCCTTCTCCCCTCCTATCCCCTCAGGAGTTATAGTCTCCCCTACCAGGGCAAACAGCTCTTCTTCCTTTTTTATATCTCCTAAGGAGGGTGATGTATTGGTAATCCTGTTGATGGCATATTTCATGACATCGAGTGTCATTTCTACCAAATCGATATCTATGTTGTGCATGGGTGGGTTATTAAAATAAATTTATTCGATATCAAACCTGAAATTTCTGAATAATCAGGAAAATCGAAGAACGTAAAATTCCTTTGCCAGCGGATCGAGAGATTTTATAAGCTTAGGAATCAGATCTTCCCCTATGTCGAGATAGAGTTCTGAAAAATTGAGACTGCGTTCCTGAAGGGATTGATTTGGAAATAATTCATTCTGGATTTCGGTCATCCGAACTACCTGATCTTTTAGCTTTCTTTTCTGAGCCTTCAACAGCCTTTTTTCTAGATTGTCGAGTCCTTTTAATTGTTTTACTTCCTGAGCTTTCACTGCTCCCAGAAACGATTTGTCTGTTTTCTCTGCCAGCCCATATAGTTCTTTAAATTGTTCTTTGAGGTGATTTCTCTGAGGGCTAAAATCAATATCTATATTAGAAATTTCACGTATTTTCTTGTTGATCAGGCGATTCTGGTCCAGGAAAAGATCGGCTACCTCAAGGTTCATTTTTTGAAGCTTGCGTTGCTGTTTCTCCGTGATCACCAGGGCTGAATTGCGCAGGAGGAGAATAGGGAAAGGTACTTCCACGGCATCAAAAAAAGATTTTAATTCCAGCCAGTAGGCCAGTTCACCTCCACCGCCGATATAACACAAATTAGGTAGTATTACCTCCTGATACAGGGGCCTGGCAATTACATTGGGAGAGAACCGTTCCGGATATTCCTCAATTTCTTTTGTTATCTCTTCTTTGGTAAACTGAAGGGATGTGTTATTTACAAAAAACTTCCCATTTTTTTCAATGATACGTTCTCTGAGCCCTTCTTTTAAATAAAAATAATTGATCTCCCTGGGATTGACCTGAATATTATATCCTACTGCAGAGGATTCCAGTTTATTTATGGTCTTTGATACTTCATTAAATGCAATGTTTTGGAACAGATCTTGTTTGATATAAGGAACAAGGGCTCGTTTTAATAAGGCATCATCTCCATCTACAATTACGAGGCCTTCTTTTCCAAAAAGCTCATTTGCAAGGTAACGGGTTGCAGAAGCCAGATCGTCATGTTTCAGATAAGCCTCTTTAAAAAGGTGTTTCAGTCCGGCAGCGAACTTACCGGCTCCCATTTCGAGAGTGAGCATTTGCAGGACCCCGTCGAGCCCTTTTGTAGATAAACTTCCTACCGCACCCTCCGATTCACGATTCCACTGCAACTTTTTCCCTTTAAAATTGAAGTAATTGATCTCCTCAAAATCGTGGTCCTCTGTTGCCATCCAGTACACAGGCACAAAATGGTAGTCGGGGTACTTTTTCCTAAGTGTCGTGCAGAGATTTATAGTAGAAATAATCTTGTAAAGAAAGTAAAGGGGACCTGTAAAAAGATTCAGCTGATGACCCGTAACGATCGTAAATGTATTGTTTTCCGACAGCAGTTTTATATGTTCCTTCGTTCTGGCCGATGCCGAAACCTCGCTGTACTGTTTTCTCAGAGCCTTCACCAGAACAGTCCGTTGCTTTTCTGTAATTGACTGTTTTTTTTCCTCTAGTTGTAACTTAAAGGACTCTAAGTTTGGGAATCTGGCGTAGAACGGTTTTAATGAGTCAGACTCATCCAGGTAGTCATTGATAAGATCTGAAAAGTACCCGGTTTTTCGGAATGGGATTCCTTCTAACTGCATATTGGTTTGTTACTGCTTTTCAAAGATAAGGTTCTGGCGATTCTCAATTCCCAAAAATACGTTAAGTTGTTTCAAATTCAATGTACTTCCCAATTGATGGAATAAAACATGATCTTTCCTTTCTGTTTAGTGCCCTAATCCTGGCTTGTAATTCGTAGTATATTTCAAATGATCAATTCGATTTAAATCCTTAGATTTGAGATTCGCATCTCATATATTTCCTATGAAAAAACAGATACTTTCTTTACTTTTTATACTTCCGTTATTAACTTTTTCTCAGAATATTCAATCCCCTTCAGAATTCCTTGGTTACGAGCTGGGAACTCAGTTCTCCAGGCACCACCAGGTGGTTGAGTATTACAAATACCTGGCGGCTTCAGCGGCCGACCGGGTTCAACTGATACCATACGGCAAAACTAATGAGAGACGGCCCCTGCTATTGGCTTACGTATCATCGCCGGAAAACATGAGGAACCTTGAGACTATCAGGCAGGAGCATCTTCAAAGCACTACAGGAGGAGGAAATGCTTCCAAAGCCATCGTCTGGCTGAGTTACAACGTACACGGGAACGAAAGCGTAAGTACAGAAGCGTCTATGCAGACCATCTATGAACTGCTGACCAGTAAAAAGGAATATCTGGAAAACACCGTGATCATCATTGATCCCTGTATAAACCCCGATGGTCGCGATCGTTATATCAACTTCTACAATTCATTTAAAAATACGCCCTACCAGGTAAACCCTGACAGTAAAGAACATCATGAAGGCTGGTTAAGCGGGCGCGCCAATCACTATATGTTCGATCTCAATCGGGATTGGGCGTGGCTAACCCAGGTGGAGAGCCGGCAACGACTTGTAATGTACAACCAGTGGCTCCCGCACATACACGTGGATTTCCACGAGCAGGGAGTTGATAATCCCTACTTTTTTGCCCCTTCTGCCGAGCCTTATCACGAAGTAGTTACACCTTTCCAACGGTCCTTCCAGGAGACCCTTGGCAGAAATCATGCAAAGTATTTTGATGCAAATGGCTGGTTCTATTTTACCAAGGAGCGTTTTGATCTCTTCTATCCCAGTTATGGGGACACCTATCCCACCTATAATGGGGCAATAGGGATGACCTATGAACAGGGAGGTAGCGGACGCGCTGGTCTGGGAGTAAAAACCAGTATAGGAGACACCCTAACCCTTGAAGACAGAATAGCCCACCATCACACCACAGGTTTATCAACTATTGAGGTAGCTTCTCAAAATGCAACAAGTCTTAACGAGGAGTTCAGGAAGTTTTATCAACCCAAGAATTTTAAGTACAAAAGTTATGTGCTCGATGGAAATTCGGACCATATCAATGCGCTGGCCAGCTTATTGGAACAGCATAAAATCGAATATGGCAGAGGGACAAACGGACAGGTCAAAGGCTTCGAATATAAGTCGGGTAAAAGCGGGAGCATGCAAATGAATTCCAACAGCCTGGTAGTGTCAACGAATCAGGCCAAGGGCACCATGGTCAAAGTCTTGTTTGAGCCAGATGCTGCATTAAGCGATTCCCTTACTTATGATATTACCGCCTGGTCTATGCCTTATGCCTACGGACTGGATGCCATCGCTTCGAATAGCATTGTAAAGTCGGTCCCAATACAAAATAAGCAGAGCTATCCAAAGCCAGCAGCAGATTCCTATGCCTATGTCACCGATTGGAATAGTATGGAAGATGCGCGTTTTTTGGCTCAACTTCTCAATGCGGGAATAAAGGTGAGAACTTCGCATTTACCTTTCACCCTGGAGGGGAATACTTTTAACAGGGGAAGCCTTATCATTACCAGGGCGGATAACCCTGATAGCGCAAGTATGAATCGATTTTTCGAAATCATAAGCGAATTCCCTCAGAAAGAGGTCACCTCTGTTTCAACCGGTTTTGTAGACAAGGGAAAAGACTTTGGTTCCAGTGAGGTTAAGATGATAAATCCGGCAAAAATAGCTGTTCTTTCGGGGGAACCTACCTCCTCCCTGAGTTTCGGAGAAGTGTGGCATTTCTTTGAACAGCAACTGAATTATCCTCTGACCGTACTTGATGCAGATTATTTCAGAAGGGTGGATCTTTCAGAATACGACGTACTTGTCCTTCCAAATGGACGGGGTTACCGTTCCTTTCTGGATGAAGGTGTATTGTCCAAAATCAAAGGATGGGTTGAAAGCGGAGGCCGCTTGGTTGCCATGGGTAATGCTATTACCGCATTGGAAGGGAAAGAAGGGTTCGGGATTAAAGCCCGCGAGAATTCAAAAGAAGAGGGCGATAATGATGAAGAACCCGGATTGTACGAAGATATGCAACGAGAACGTATGAAGAATCAGATCACCGGGGCCATATTCAAAACAAAGGTAGACCCAACACATCCACTGGCCTTCGGATATGGAGATACTTACTTCAGTCTGAAACTTGGCAATGCGCGTTATGAATATCTGAAATACGGGTCGGTAGCCTATCTGGAAGAGAATACGCGGCCCATGTCTGGTTTCGCAGGAAGTGAAGCGCAAAAAATGATTGCAAACACCCTTGTATTTGGCGTTGAAAACAACGGGCGTGGTCAGGTGGTCTATATGGTTGATAATCCATTGTTCCGAGGTTTCTGGGAAAATGGGAAACTCTTTTTTGTCAACGCTTTATTTATGTTGGATTAATAAGAAAATGCAATGACACATTACAAAGTAGAAACACTCGTTTATTACTCAAAATTATTTGCCGGACGTAATCATATCCTGGAAGCATCTAAAAAAGGAATACAGGATAAATTGAATAAGTATTCAGTAGACGGGTGGAAACTTACCTCAACAGACGCCACCCAGTTCGGGGCGGCGATGTATATCTATTTATATTTTGAAAAATAGCCTTTAATAAAGCATAAAGGCCATAAAAATTATTCCTATAAACGCCATGGGAAGTATCAACAACATATAGATAAAGGAAATAATATTGGCTTTGAGGAAAGCACCAATCCAGCTGCTTCGATAAAAATTCCGAAGGGCGATGATCAGGTACAACAGGTAAGACAGGGTAATTATTACTTCCAGCCAAACAGGAACTTCAAATACCTTATTTGCGAGTATGATTATACAAAATGCCGTAAATAAAAAGGTAAAGAAGTAAAAACTAAACACCATATGATGTGCAAAATTCCCTCGCCTCCAATAAAACACCTTTAAAAGGAGGGCAAATAGGGGCATCAGTAAAAACATGGCAATGGGAATAGTATCATAAAAGGTTTGTAATATCCCCCCTCCTCTCTGCACATAAAGTTTCAGCATTTGTTCATAAAACCGGCGATTCAGACCAGTAGCATCCTCCTCCATCCCCATAGCTTTTAGTTTTTCATTCTGAGGTGCGTCAATGGCGATAAGGGAGTCGAGAACTTCCTTGTCAAAATCTAAGGTCATCCCCTGGTTCATACTCGTTGGGTTCTCAGCGGTTTCCGTCATAACCGAATCGATAATGTTGATATCCTCGTCTGAGATGCCCCATTTGTCCTTATTTTTTTTGATCATGTCTTTTGTCTTGATCAATTGCAGGGAATCTTTGGAACTCAGTTTAATGCTGTCTGGTGCGATTTCTAACTCCGGTTTGTCCATACCCTTTTTAAAGGCTTCAGTCATTTCATTATCGGCCTTGCGGATGTTAAAAGAAAAGAGAAAGAAAAATAGGACCGAGATAAATAAGTAGAATTGAGCCGGATGCAGATATTTAAGTCTTTTTCCATCTACAAACCTCCTGGCCAGGATTCCGGGCCTGAACATCAAGGGAATAAAACTTCGGAAGAATCGCGCATCAACCGAGAAATAATCACTAATGGTCTTGCTGAAAAGAACACCGAAAGTAAGCTTATCAGAAATTTCCTGCCCGCAGCGGGGGCAAAATTCATAAGAGGGTTCCAGAATATTGTCACAGTTCTTGCAACGAGGTTGGTCGGCCATCGGTTGATTTTTGCATAAAATTAGAAAAAAGATTGGTTCAGGCAGGAACTAAATAATTTCGGTATTAAATTAAGGGCATTACATAGGTTTTCGAACCTTCCCGCTTTTATTCCTCAAATATTATATTTGGGAGGAGAAGAAAACATCACAAGATTTTGGGAGCTGCTGAAATTTCGACATTTTTAAAAACCTGGGAAGACCAATGCATTGAGAAGGGAGATCCCGATGTTGCCGAAGGTCAAAAAGCTTATATGCGAAACCAGTTCGATTTTTACGGGCTTAAATCTCCGGTACGAAGGGAAATCCAGAAATCTTTGTTTCAGAAACACCTCTTACCTCCGCGAGATGATATAAGCGCAGTGGTCACAAAGCTCTGGAACAGGCCTGAAAGGGAAAATCAATACATGGCTCAGGAATTAGCAAAGAAGTGCCTGAAACCTATTGAAATTGAGGATTACGCCCTCTTCGAGTTTATGATCACCCATAAATCCTGGTGGGATACCGTGGATTTTATAGCTGCAAATCTTGTAGGACCTTATTTTAAGACCCTTCCCGGGCAAAGAGATAGTATCACAGGGAAATGGCTGTCTACCGATAATATGTGGTTGCAGCGCACTGTACTTCTTTTTCAATTAAAATATAAGAACGCCCTTGACACCGATTTCCTGGCTGATACCATTCACAGTCTTACAGGAAGCGAGGAATTTTTTATCAACAAGGCTATTGGCTGGATCCTACGGGAATACAGCAAAACCAATCCGCAATGGGTCAGACAATTTGTACAGG
>JABDQK010000219.1 GCA_013042255.1 Flavobacteriaceae bacterium
TTAAGGAACCCGGATGGGCAACAGTTGGTGCTGGACCCGAACTATACCCTCGATTTTGAAGGATCAAGCAATAATTGTATTTCCTGCCACCAGCCGCGCGACTCTTATGAAATCCCGGCAACGAACTCCAGTGGGTTGTATGTGGTGAATACGTCCCGCTTCGGACCACACCACGGACCGCAAGCGACTATGCTTGAAGGTATTCTGGGGGCCAACCTCCCGGGCTCTGAAGGCTATCCTGGTGTAGCTTCAGCCACACACAGAACAGCGTCATCCTGTGTCTCCTGCCATATGGGGGAATCCACAGACACAAGCGAAGGTTTACACTCCTGGAAGACTACAGAAGCTGTATGTCTGCAATGTCATACCAATGGTATCCCATCCGAACTTAGTGGATTTACGGAAGATATGATTACCCTTAAATCCCTATTGGAAAACGTAGTGGGTGAGGAATTCGAAACAGATGCAGACGGAAATCCGGTTTTTGATGCCGACGGTAACCCTGTGGGCACAGGTGTTCCTGTGGTAGGCCTAATCGTAGACTTTGCGCCGGACGATACCGATCGCTCTAACTCCGGAATTTTCACTGTTGAAGAATCCCAGGCCGCCTGGAATTACAAGACCTTACTGGAAGACCAAAGTAAAGGAACGCATAACCCTGGGTATTCAAGGGCCTTGCTGAAGAATTCTATAGAGGCATTGCAAAATTAGCGATGGACAAACTCAAGCCCGGGCCCAATTCCCTGCCCGGGTTTTTTAAAAAATGTTTTCGGGACATTTCCATCTGCTGATGGGGCCTTGTTTCAGGTTGCTATTGGTAAATCGATTGAAAGCCCGGGACTCAAAATACTAAAATGAAGAAAATGAAAAAGCACATCTCATTCTTCCTGATCAGCGGATTGATCCTGTTTAACTTTTCATGTTACTATGATCAGGAAATCGATCTGAGTGAGCCCCTCCCGGATATCCCTGTGGATCAGACCATCTCTTTTCAATCCGATATAGTACCCTTGTTTTCCCAAAGTGGTAAGGATTGTACTGCCTGCCATAACGGAAACGTGGCAAATCCGGACCTGACGGGTGTAAATACCTATAACAACATCATTTCCCTGATCGTGGCTGGAGACGCAGAAGCCAGTGAATTTTACCAAAAATTACCCGGTAACAACCATCCTATCAGTGCAGGATTTGTTCTCAATAATGACGAGCTCGCCCTGATAAAGGCCTGGATCGATCGAGGAGCCGAAAATAACTAACCTGAAAGATATTTCAACATGAAAAAACTGAGCTTCATTTTCATTTTCCTTCTACTTTCACCGCTGGCTGTAATGTCTCAGGAAACCGAGACTGATACCGAGCCGCAGAAAGAAGTGGATAAACCAGAGCGGGCCACTTTTGAGAGTTCATACATCATAGATAATCCTACTGATGTTCTTTCCATAAAAAACACCCTTGAAGTGCATATGGCCCACCGTTTTGGTGTGGTCAATTCGGGTACCAATGACCTTATAGGTATCTGGGCCCCTGCCAATATCAGGATCGCCCTTAGTTATGCCCTTCACGATAGGTTGACCATCGGTTTCGGGACTTCCAAGTTTAACAGGCTTCAGGATTTTAACTGGAAAGTCGCCCTGCTTCGCCAGACACGCTCAGGCAGGATCCCTGTCAATGTTACCTATTACGGCAACTTTGTGATCGATGCCCGTGGCAAGGAGAACTTCCTGGTTGAACAACACCGCTATTCCTATTTTAACCAGCTGATCATCTCCAGGCGGTTTAATTCCAAGTTATCCCTGCAAGGTGCTGCTAGTGTTTCACACTACAACCTGGTACCGCAACGTATGAGGAACGACGTTGTTGCCATGTCTTTAGGAGGAAGGTACAAAGTGAGTTCACAAACTTCCATATTGGTTGATTATACGCAGCCCTTTATACATCATCTGGATGGAGCAGAATTTGATATGGATCCGGAAGCAGGATTTAGTGTTGGTGTTGAGTTCAGGACATCCTCACATGCATTTCAGTTGTTCCTGTCTAATTACCAGGGGATCGTTCCACAACAAAATATCATGTTCAACCAGAACAATTTTTTTGAAGGAGATTTCCTGATCGGTTTCAACATCACACGTCTGTATAATTTCTAAAACTATCTTATCGATGGCATCATCTTCCAAAAAAGGCAAACCTATATCCAGACGCGGAATTTTACCACTCCTGGGGACTTCCCTCCTGCTCCCTTTACTAGGATACTCAAAGAATGAAGACAAAGCAGAAACTGAGACACCGGAAGAGCAGTATGAAACCCTGTTAAAACCTGATGGGACCGTAGTAAAAGTAAAGGTCAAGGCCCTTAAAAAATCGAAAGTGGTTAAGAAAAATATTCCCAATTCCACTTTTTTACAATGGCTGGGGAAAAAATAGTAATCCGATAGGAACCTATGGAAGAAAAATCAAAAAAATCGAGGCGTAAATTCCTGGACAGAGGCCTTAAAATTGGTGTTGCCGGAGTTTTAGGAGGGATCGGACTATCCAAATTATCTGCTAAATTCTCCTCTGGCGAGAAAGCTTCCACTGGCGAAACCATGGAATTGATGACCACCGACGGAACTATTGTGGAAGTGGATACCTCTGAAGTGATGGAAGTAAGTCACGACCATCATTATTCCATGGATTACAATGTCAGAGAAGGGATTCCCAACAGAAAATTCGTGATGGTAGTAGATCTTGCAAAATGCAAGAATGCTTTAAAATGCCAGACCTCTTGTAACAAAAACCACTACATCACCGGAGACAATGCCTGGATTAAAGTTTACAAAATGCAGGAATCTCCGGATACGGCCCCTTACTGGATGCCTACAACCTGCCAGCATTGTGATAAACCAGCCTGTGTAACGGTTTGCCCGGTTGACGCCACTTTTAAAAGGGAAGACGGCCTTGTATTAATTGACAATGAGCGTTGTATTGGCTGCCGGTTCTGTATGGCTGCCTGTCCTTATTCTACCAGGGTATTTAACTGGGGAGATCCCGGACAGGAAGTGACCTTGAACCTGGACCTTACCGATTATGAACCCACCCCCGAATACGCCGGAAAACCAAGTAAGATAGGAACCGTCGATAAATGTGATTTCTGCCCCCATATGGTGAAGCAGGAAGAACTGCCTCATTGTGTTACAGCTTGTCCTAACGGGGTGTTCTATTTTGGAGATAAATATGAAGACACTGTTACCAACGGGGAGGAAACGGTGAGACTCAGTAAGTTGTTAAAAGACAAAGCGGGGTATCGGCTTCTGGAAAGCCTTGGTACCGAGCCCAGCGTATACTATCTGCCCCCGGTGGATCGACTTGTAGAATTTGAAGATGGGTTGCAGTATTACAAAGAATTTGAATCTGTCGAAAAACCTACTGAAGAATGAGAAATTACGATACTATCGTAGCGGATCTGGCCCCTCGAAAATTTGGTAGAAGAGGGATCATTTGGATCAGTATTCTTTCGCTGTTGATCGTTTTGGGGATCATTGCCTACGCGGATCAGGTCATTCAGGGGCAGAAGGTGACAAATATGAATGATTATTCCCTTTGGGGTATATATATTTCCAACTTTGTTTTTTTCGTAGCCACCAGTTTTGTCGGTTCTGCAACTGTGGCAATTCTCAGACTAACCAAAAATGAATGGCGAACACCCCTTGTCAGGATTGCTGAAATTATAACCCTGGCATGTATTATCATGGCGGGGATTACCATCACCATTGACATGGCCAGGCCCGACAGGGTAATGAATTTATTCATCCACGCAAGATTGCAAT
>JABDQK010000221.1 GCA_013042255.1 Flavobacteriaceae bacterium
CGAGTTCGAACTGATTCGGAGCGACTTCATTATGCCTCGTTTTAACCGGAATACCCAGTTTGGTGCATTCCACCTCCAGGTCTTTCATATAATTGATAGCACGGAGCGGAATCACTCCAAAATAGTGATCGTCTAATTGCTGCCCCTTAGCGGCGGCCTGGCCTACAAGCGTTCGTCCGGCGAGTACCAGATCAGGTCTGGAGTTTGCAAGGGTCTTATCAATAAGAAAGTATTCCTGCTCCCAGCCAAGAGTGGCCAGAACCTTATTCACAGTTTTGTCGAAGTATCTCGCAACACCGGTGGCCGCTTCATCAACTGCATGTAGTGCACGTAATAAAGGTACTTTATTATCCAGGGCCTCTCCGGTATACGAAACAAACACGGTAGGAATACACAAGGTGGCACCGTAGATAAACGCTGGTGAAGTAGGATCCCATGCCGTATATCCCCTGGCTTCAAATGTATTACGGATACCGCCACTAGGGAAGCTGGAGGCGTCTGGTTCCTGCTGCACCAATTGACTGCCGCCAAATTTCTCAATGGCCCTGCCATTGGGGAGCAGGTCAAAGAAGGCATCGTGTTTTTCGGCAGTTGCTCCTGTTAGAGGCTGAAACCAGTGCGTATAATGAGTTGCCCCCATGGATAATGCCCAGGCTTTCATCGATTCTGCAATCTGATCGGCCATCTTCCTGTCGATTTTAGATCCGGTAAATATGGCATTCTTTACACTTTGAAAGGCATCTTTGGTAAGGTACTGCGTCATTCGATCCTCATTAAACACATGCTTACCGAAGAGTTCTGATCTTTTGGTTTCTTCAACAATAGCTATAGCTTTTCTCTGTGCACTAAGGCTAATGGCATTCAATCTTTGACTAGACATAAAGGGATGGATTTTTATTCCGGGAGCTAAATTAAACATTTCGCAGATATACCCCTATATTTAATAATAATTTACAATGAACCCCCATAAAAATAGGGGTGTTGATAATTATGTCGAAATTATTGATAAATACCCCCCATTTTTTTATACATGTATGGAAAAAAATTTATTTTTGGGGGTCGAAAAAATTAACAAAGAAAGATTATGAGCAAGACAAAATTGGAATACATCTGGTTGGATGGACATGAGCCAACACAGGAACTGAGAAGCAAAACCAAGATCGAAAACGATTTTGGTGGAAAACTGGAAGATTGTCCTCTCTGGTCATTTGATGGAAGTTCAACGGAGCAGGCAGAAGGTGGATCTTCAGATTGTTTATTGAAACCCGTTGCCATCTATCCTGACCCGGAGAGAGCAAATGGATTTTTAGTGATGTGTGAGGTAATGAATGCCGATGGCAACCCTCACGAATCAAACCATCGTGCCCAGATTGACGATGATGACAATGATTTCTGGTTCGGATTTGAACAGGAATATTTCTTAATGGACACTGAAACCGACTTACCACTTGGATTTCCAAGGGGTGGTTTTCCTGGTCCACAAGGGAAATACTATTGTTCCGTAGGTGGAAGGTACACCTGGGGAAGGGATTTTGTGGAAGAACATATGGACCTATGTATCGCCGCAGGAATCAATATCGAAGGAATCAATCAGGAGGTAGCACCAGGACAGTGGGAATTCCAATGTTTTGCCAAAGGAGCTAAAAAAGCAGGTGATGAGATATGGGTTGCCCGCTATCTGTTAAACCGACTTTCAGAAAAATACGGATACTATATTGAATTGCACCCAAAACCTGTGAAAGGGGATTGGAATGGTTCAGGTATGCACGCGAATTTCTCCAATACTACATTGAGAACCTGTGGTTCCAAAGAAGTTTACGAAGCCATTTGCGAAGCATTCAGACCGGTTGCTCAGGATCATATTGGCGTTTATGGTGCCTTTAATGATGAGAGACTTACAGGACTTCACGAAACTGCATCCATCAAGGATTTCAGTTATGGTGTTTCCGACCGTGGAGCATCCATCAGGATTCCGATCATCACCGTAGAGAAAGGTTGGAAAGGCTGGTTAGAAGACAGACGTCCTGCTTCTAATGGGGATCCTTATAAGATTGCCGGAAGAATAATTAAAACTGTGAAATCTGCTAATATAGGAGTTTCAGTATAAGAGTTTAATTAGCTCTTTTAAAATAAAAAACCGTTTTCAGAGAAATTTGAAAACGGTTTTTTTATGCCTTAACAATGTAGGCTACCCGAGCGCAAAGTATACGAAAGCAGCGTAACCAAGAAGGAGTATTAATCCGTCACGCCATCCCAGCCTCAGGCCTTTAGGAAAAAAAACGAGAGGAAGTACCAAAAAAGCAAATCCCAGCATCCAGAAGACATCATTGGTAAGTAATCCCCGATCAATAACATAAATCGGACTTACCATTGAAGTAATGCCCAGTACGGCGAGAAGATTAAATATGTTTGAACCAAGGAGGTTCCCCAGTCCAATCGCTTTTTCTTTTTTGAGGATCGCAATCACAGAAGCCGCAAGTTCAGGAATACTTGTTCCTACCGAAACCACAGTTATCCCAATAATTCGCTCGCTTACATGGTAAAAAGTGGCAAGACCTACGGCACCGGTTATCAGAAATTCGGATCCGGCCCAAAGAGCCAGTCCTCCTATCCCTAGAAAGAAGACTGCTATGTAAAGCGGTAAAGGTAGAATGCTCTTGTCAAAATCCTCTACTACAGCAGGTTTTTGGAATCGCAGCAGGAATACCAGGAAAAGAAACAGGCAGGCCAGCATAATTGTACCTTCCAACGCGCTTATCACGCCATCGAAATAAACCAAAAAAAAGAAAAGAAGAGACGCCGCCATCATCACAGGCCAGTCTGTGGTATAAAAACTTTTTCGAACATCTATAGGCCTTAAAATAAGTACGATCCCCAACACTAAACCGAGATTGGCAATATTGGATCCAACAACATTCCCAAGGGCCAGATCCGGAAATCCTTCCAGGGCGGCATTAACACTGACAATGAGTTCAGGGGTAGAGGTGGCAAAAGATACAATGGTCATCCCAATAATGATCCTGGGGATATTTAGCCTTAATGAAAGGGCCACGGATGCTTTCAGAAGCCAGTTTCCACCCATGATCAGTAATGCCAGGCCAAGGACAATAAAAATAAAATTCTGCAAATGTGAGGTTTTAACAAATATAATAGAATCCCTGAGGAGACCAGACATACAATATGCAATTTCAGAATATACCTATTTATGTACTATAAAATTTACAGTTTACCGTAATGGAAATGTTAAATAACTACAAATTTAGTTGTATAACTATTTTTTTAGTAGTAGGTTTGATTCAAGTTATTCTCGGTGGCAATTAGTCAGTTCAACTCAAAAATTTCAATAAAGATGGAAAAAGAAATATGGTACGTATTGTTCAGTTTCCTTCTGCTTTCAGCCTGTGATCAGAATCAATCAGCTGAGCATACGGCTTTCGATAATGAAGAACAAAAAACAGAATTTGTATCCGCAATAGAGCCAATAATACAGGATTATATTTCCCTGGAAATTTTTTCTGGAGTGGTGTTGGTAGCTGATAACGGACAAATAATATTTCACAAGGCATACGGACTTGCTGACAGGGAAACGGGAAAACCCAATGAACTGAACACCCTGTTTGATATTGGGAGTATGAACAAAACTTTCACCCGGATTGTGGTAAAACAACTCGAGGAAGAAGGCCGCTTAAAGTTGACAGACAAGCTGATCAACTACGTACCGGGTTTTAAAGATGAACGCGCTGGGGAAATAACGATCAATCATTTGCTGGAGCATCGTTCTGGTTTTGGCGATTATCACAGTCCAGGCTATTTTGATCTGCCCCTGGAAGAGCGAAAATTGAATGCCATAGTTGAACGGGCTAAGGACTATGAATTACTATTCCCTCCCGGAGAAGACGACGCTTATTCTAATCTTGGGTATGTAATATTAGGTAAGATCATTGAAGAGGTGTCGGGCGAGTCCTATTTTAAAAACGTTCAGGACCGAATCGTTGACAAACTGAAACTCCAAAACACCTACCTCAACGATTTTAACGGGTTGGAAAACAGGGTTGCCAAAGGCTATCTATATACCCCCCTTGGCGTACTAGAGGAGAATTCTACCCTCCAGGACATTCCAAATCCAGATGGTGGCTTTTTATCCACAACGGCGGATATCCAGAAATTCTATCACTCTTATTATTATGATACGCTGTTGATGTCAGAAGACAGTAAAAAAGCTGATCCTTATTTCCAGTTCTTGGAACAACTACCCCCAGGGAAAGCGGCCAGCGCTGCAGGCGGTTTCGATGGTTTTAACTCAGTATATCTGCAGGTGATGGACAAGGACCTCAGCATTATCGTATTCGCCAATATGGATGAACCGGTTGCTGAGCGGATCGGCCTCGACATCCTCGGACTTTATCGGGGTGAGGAAATTCAAAAACCCTCCTTGCCAGCTATTCAGAATGTAAGGATCAATTTCGAAGAAAACGGACTTGAATATGTCGAGAAGCACTTCGACTCTCTAACCGTAAACTTTCATCCTACAGATCCCAAGGATTTTATTCTCAATGATCTTGGCTATGCTTATCTTTATGGGGCAAACAATCCTGATTCGGCTCTACAGCTCTTTGAACTCAACACAAAACTATTCCCGGAGGTAGCAAATTGCTGGGACAGCTATGGGGAAGCCCTGCGGATGAAAGGCTTAAAAAAAGAAGCCATTGCCGCCTATGAAAAGGCATTGGAAATAAGACCCGGGCTGGAGTCGGCCCAAGAGGCCCTTCGCGAACTAAAGAAATAATTCCATTTATAAAAACATGAAAAAACTGACAAACAAAGAGGAAGAGGTAATGAAGATTCTCTGGAAGCTGGAAAAGGCTTTTGTGAAGGAGATACTCGCCGAAATAGATGAAGATCGACCTCACTACAACACCCTCTCTACCATAGTGAGGAACCTGGAGGATAAAAACTACGTGGGCCACGAAGCTTTTGGGAATACTCATCGTTATTACCCTCTGATTTCCAAGGAAGCCTATCGCAAGCGATTTGTGAATGCCAGGATAGCCGACTTCTACGATAATTCCTATAAAAGCCTGGTTTCTTTCTTTGCTAAGGAAGAAAAAATATCAGTGGAAGAACTGAAGGAAATAATTGAACTCATTGAAAAAAATAAATGATGGAAGCATTCTTTGAATACATGTTGAAATCTTCGGGAATTTTGCTCATTTTCTATATTACTTATCTCTTGTTGCTACAAAAGGAAACGCTTTTTAAGGAGAACAGAAGATTTCTGCTTTTTGGCTTGATATGTGCCGCTATTTGCCCCCTGATCAGTATTCCGGTTTATGTAGAAATGACTCCGATAAGCATTGCATCGACAAGTTCGGGAATTGTGGGGGAAAGTACCCCAATTTCAGAATCCAGGATCGATCCATGGATGCTAGGCTTTCTCCTTTATCTCGCCGGATTGATTTTCTGGTTATCCAAATTCGGACTTCAGTTATGGTCACTTCGCACAACCCTGCGCAAAGCTGTAACAATGAAGAAAGATAAGAACATACGGTTTATGGAAACCGATGAGCCAATAGCACCTTTTTCCTTCTTTAATTATATCGTATATAATCCGAAGCTGTATGATGGTTCAGAACTCAAATCAATTCTGGCGCATGAAAAAGCCCATTGTGAGCAAAAACACTCCTTCGATATTCTGATCAGTCAGGTTTTCACCATCCTTTTATGGATAAATCCATTCAGTTTTATGTATCACAACAAGATCCGTCAGAATCTCGAATTCCTTGCTGATGCCTCTGCCATGA
>JABDQK010000223.1 GCA_013042255.1 Flavobacteriaceae bacterium
GAAGCGACTGCAAAATCGGGGGTTCCCATAAAAACAATTCGCAATTTCCTCATTTCGTCAGTATATATTCATTCTTATTGGTTAAAACGATTTTTCCCTCTTCCATAAGGTAGCGCAATTCTTTTAAGACTAATTCCTTATCCCGGCCAAGTGTAGCAATCAGATTTTGAGGAGACAAAGCCTTCTTTTGAATTAACTCCAGAATATCCCTGTCGAGTTCTTTAATTTCCTGGTCTGTCGCAGAAGTATTGCTAAGACAAACATCGCAGGCGCCGCAATCATCGAAATTTTCCTCTCCGAAATAGGACAACAGCTGAACCGATCTGCATTCGGTATCATTTTCCACATAGGCGAGTACTGCCCGGACATTTTCTACTTTAACTCTGTTGAGGTCATTAATCTTGTGCGCAAATGAATTAATGGTCCTTTCATCTTCACGAGGGACGAGAAATGTAATGCGCATATCCTGTTGTTCGTTCTGAAATATCACAATTCCATCCTTCTCTGCTTTTTTAAGAACGGATAATACCTCTTCTTCCCTGACCGCCGATTTTTTGGCTACCAGGGTAGGATTAATTTTGGTCTCAAATTCAAATACACCGCCATATGTCCTCAGGAGTGTTTGAATTACCTTAATACTCTTAGGATTAACATCCAGATAGTTAAAAATAGCAGCTTTAGTTGCCGTAAACTGAACAGAGGTCTTTTGAGAAAAATGCTGAGATAGGGATATAACTGAATTCTGATCGAGCAGCCGAAGTCCGTTATAGACAAGGGAGGGATTTAAGCCATAGGTCTCGCAGAAATGATTGAAATTAAACGGAAAATCACCGTCTTCCTCAGTTCCATAAGCAATTTGGAAGTAATTGTTCAGTTTATTGTACAAAAGCTTAATAAAGGCAACATCAGGGAGTACTGCAATAAATTGTTTTACAAGACGATTTTTATCTTCCGGATTCACTAAAAGGACTGCCTCTGCAGGATTTCCGTCTCTCCCCGCTCTGCCGGCCTCCTGAAAGTAACTTTCAATGCTTTCGGGTAATTCAAAATGGATCACTTTCCTTACATCTGCCTTGTCAATGCCCATCCCGAAGGCACTGGTCGCGACCATTACTTTTATTTTATCCTGCTTCCATGCCCTTAGTTTATCATCTTTTTCATTGCGTGTCATTCCCCCGTGAAAAGGACTGGCACTGACCCCATGGTCTGAAAGCAGTCGGGAAAGCTCTTCGGTTTTACGCCTGCTCCGAACATAGACAATTGCCGATGGTGAATCCTTTTTACACAGTTGTACCAATTGCTGGTTCTTGTTCTCCTGTTTTAGTACCCTGTATATCAGATTGGGTCTTGAAAACGAATCCTTAACCACAAATGGGGCGGGCATCTTCAGGTTATCTGTAATATCTGTGGCCACTTTTGATGTGGCAGTAGCCGTTAGGGCAATACAAGGTACCTGTGGGTGCATTTCGCGAAGAACAGCACACTGAAGGTATGCAGGTCTGAAATCAATACCCCATTGAGAGATGCAATGTGCCTCGTCTATGGCAATCAGGCCTAAATTCATCTGCCCGATCCTCTCCTGCACCAGTGGTTGTTGCAATCGCTCAGGTGAGAGATAAAGGAATTGATATCCCCCATACAGGCAATTATCCAATAAGGTTACTGTTTCTTCAAAGGAAATACCTCCTGTAAGTGCTATTGCCTTTATTCCTTTTTCCCGTAAACTGCTCACCTGGTCCCGTATTAAGGCTACAAGGGGTGAGACTACAATACAAATGCCATCTAGCATCAAGCCCGGAATCTGATAACAGACAGATTTGCCACCTCCTGTGGGAAGCAAAGCGAGGACATCTTCCCCATTAAGTACTGCGGAGATAATTTTTTCCTGTGATCCCCTGAAGGAATCATGACCCCAGTAGGTTAAGAGGATATCAGCGGGTGAATTTTTCACGAGGCAGGAATCACGTTATTAATAATAAAATTAGCCCTTTCCTCTATACTTCCAATAGGAACTTCCAGGGAGGTGTATTGAAATTCTGAATACATATTCAATAACTCTTCATGGATTTCCATCGCCTGGTTAAAAGTCTCAAGGCGCTCGTCATCTCTGGTATAAATTGCTTCCCAGGGGGGTAATACGACCAGTTGATCATACCTGTGATCTCTGCAATACCTTATAAATTCCTCAGGGTAGGACTGATTGAAATACCTCATATAGGCCAGTACATCAGGAAGTCCTCTGTCATAAAACACAACTTCACGCTCCAATTCTTCCCCTGCCTTGAAGTGGGATAGCCTTGCTTCAAGAATATGCCGGTTAAAGAGAAAAGGGTCATCTACAAATGTCAGTGGATTAGAATGTAAAGCTTCAGAATCAGCTGATTGTTTTGCCTTTGTCGTAAAATTTCTTACCACTTCATGGAAGCAATAATAACCCTGTTGTTCCAGCAGGCTTATTACTGACGTCTTTCCGGTACCCGGCCCTCCTGTAATTACAATTCGTTTTGGCATGATTTCCCCATCTTCTCAGCAAAAGTAAACAATACTCTTATGGCGTTAAAATATGATGATTCCCTTTATATTTGCAAAAAGAAATTGCATGAAGAACGATAGCTCCGATGAATTTTACAAGCGGTTAAAGGAAGAACTTCTCAGAACAAGTACCTGGCCTTCTGATTATTTGTATAAGTTTATTGTCCCTACCGATGATGATAAAATTAAAGCTATTGAACATATTTTTGACAATACCGGTGCTGTCATCGAATCCAGAAAATCGAGTAAGGGAAAGTATACGAGCCTGTCGGTTACCGTAAATCTTGCGGATCCTGATGCCGTGATTAAGAATTACAGGGAAGTAGCCAAGATAGAGGGTGTTATCTCCCTTTAAGATAGGTAATCTGCCATAATTTTAGTAATTTGCCCTCGATTTAGAATTACTTCCAAGCTTGTTCATCAATTTAAATACAGCACTTTGAATTCCGTAGAAACTTTAGAATATAATACAGAACGACCTTACCTGATAATTCCGGAATACGGTCGTCATTTTCAGAAAATGGTTGATTATGCCATGTCTATAAAAGACAGGGAAGAAAGAAATAAGGTAGCTCAATCGATTATTTCCGTGATGGGTAACCTTCAGCCACACCTCAGGGATGTACCTGATTTTCAGCATAAGTTGTGGGATCAGCTTTTCATCATGTCCGATTTTAAACTCGACGTGGATTCTCCTTTCCCGATTACGAGTCAGGAATTGCTGCAGGCCCGCCCGGAACCTCTCGAATATCCCCAGAACCATCCTAAGTACCGATTTTACGGGAACAACATTAAAAGGATGATCGATGTTGCTATTCAGTGGGAGAAGGGAGACAAGCGCGATGGCCTTGAATACGCTATTGCCAACCATATGAAAAAGTGCTACCTGAACTGGAATAAGGATACGGTTGATGACAAAGTCATTTTTAAACATTTGTTCGAGCTAAGTGACGGACAAATCGACCTTGCATCAGGTGGGGCAAATCTCACCGAAAGCGTGCAATTCCTGAAACAGAGAGTTACAAAAAGCAGTAGACCCAGCGGATCCAATAAAAAAGGACAACGCGGTAACAGAGGTAAGAAACGCTACTAATTTCTGCGTAATTCATGGGGACATTTAAAATAGAAGGCGGACACAAACTACACGGTAGTATTACGCCACAGGGGGCTAAAAATGAAGCACTTCAGATTTTATGCGCCGTACTTCTCACACCTGAAGAAGTTACAATCCACAATATACCAGACATTGTTGATGTCAATAAACTTATATCACTCCTGGAGGATCTGGGGGTAAAAATCCAGAAGAAAGGTAAAGGATCCTATTCATTTAAGGCCGATGATGTCAACCTGGATTACCTGCTTTCAGATCAGTTTAAGCAGGACGGCAGGGGGCTGAGGGGTTCTATCATGCTGGTTGGACCCTTACTCGCAAGATTTGGCAAGGGATATATTCCAAAACCCGGAGGAGATAAAATAGGGCGAAGACGCCTCGACACCCATTTTGAAGGCTTTATCAAACTTGGGGCTAAATTCAGATACAATAAAGAAGAACATTTTTATGGCGTTGAGTCCAAAAAACTCAAGGGTACCTATATGCTCCTTGACGAAGCTTCTGTAACAGGTACTGCCAATATTGTAATGGCCTCTGTGCTTGCTGAAGGAAAAACTACGATTTACAACGCAGCCTGCGAACCCTACCTCCAGCAACTTTGCAAGATGTTAAACAGGATGGGGGCAAAGATCAGTGGAATAGGTAGCAATTTGCTTGTTATTGAAGGGGTAGATGCCCTGAAAGGTACGAGTCATACCATGTTGCCCGATATGATTGAAATTGGTAGTTGGATCGGCCTTGCTGCGATGACTAAGAGCGAACTCACCATTAAAAATGTGAGCTGGGAAAATCTGGGTCAGATCCCGACAGCCTTCAGTAAATTGGGTATTACGATTGAGAAAAAAGGAGATGATATTTTTATTCCTGCCCATACGAACGGATATAAGATCCATAATTATATTGACGGTTCCATTTTAACTGTTGCTGATGCTCCCTGGCCGGGTTTAACTCCTGATTTACTCAGTATAATCCTTGTCGTTGCCACTCAGGCCAAAGGAGAACTACTCATCCACCAGAAAATGTTTGAAAGCCGTTTGTTCTTTGTCGACAAACTCATAGATATGGGCGCAAAGATTATTTTATGTGACCCGCACCGGGCTACGGTAATCGGGCACGACTTTAAATCGACCCTTAAATCCACCACTATGGTATCTCCGGATATCAGGGCGGGCGTTTCCCTACTGATAGCAGCGCTTTCGGCCAAGGGTACTTCCACCATTCACAATATTGAACAAATTGACAGGGGATATGAAGCCATAGACACTCGCCTCAGGGCCATCGGGGCTCATATTACCAGAGTTTGATGAGTACTCCTGACAATTTTCCACTTGTTCTTAACACGGTAGGGAATCAGAAGCGATTTGAACTACAACTCCCCGAAGGTGTGGCCTATGTTGAATATATGCAAAATAAGCAGGGGGTCATCTATCTAACTCATACAGAAGTTCCCGTACATCTTGAAGGAAAAGGAGTGGGGAGTGCATTGCTGAAAAAAGTATTCTCACATATCCGAAATCTCGGTGTAAAGCTGGCACCTTTATGCCCCTTTGTCGCTTCTTACCTCAAGAGGCATCCGGAGGAAGTAAAGGGTATGCTGGCTCCAGGTTTCTTTATAGGAGATTAAACAGATGCCGTAAGGTAATTCCATAAAAACAAGGCCGTCCAAATTGTGGTCCTTAACCAATTCAGATTCGCTAATTCGACCAATGTATTGCGGGAAAACTCACCCGCCGAAATGGCTTTATGCCTGGGAACAAAAATGGTAAAGGTGAGCAACCAGACCAACAGTACTAAGACAAATCCGGATATGTTGTATACTGTTTTTTCCTGTTGCAAAAGCGAACCGTAAAGCATGAGCTGACCCAACATCAGGGGAATTACCAGCAGGGATATCCTGGGGGTATATTTTTTATGCCATTGGATAAGTGCTTCTTCCGAGTAATAAATGAAGCCCGGATACACTATGAGCTGCACCATCCAGATAAGGACCATCAAACCAAAATCCAATAAAAGACGAATCGTTTCCAATAAGGTTATTTTTCAACCAGGGTTCCATCCGGATATTTAGCAAACCTGCCTTTTTCCCTGTCATGTACCTGGTCTGGATGTGGCCAGGGCCAGCCTCCAAATTGGGTAAGCCGGTACTCCTGCATCGCCTGCTGTATCTCCTGGTCGGTATTCATTACAAATGGACCGTATTTGGCAACAGGTTCATTAATGGGCCTGCCCTGTAACATTAAAAAATGGGCTGTTTCCAAACCATTATTGGTTACTTCAACCTCTTTGGAATTCAAGCCGATACCATTTTCTGGTTTTATTCGGGTGCTGTCAATAACACAGGAATCACCTTCATAAAAATACAGGGTGCGATTTACATTATCAGGAATTTCAGGAAATGTAAAACTTGCACCGGGTTCGAGGTGCAGATTCCATATAGCTACATGATTTTCTTCCCTGGCTGCCCATGAATCGGGAGCTGGTAAGGGTGCGTCCTTTCCCTGGTATGAACCGGCAATAATCCGGACTGATGCTCCTTCCAGGGTCACTACCGGAATTTCTTCGTGCCATAGCATTTTAAAATGGGGATCCACCATCTTGTTTTTTTTGGGAAGATTCAGCCATATCTGAAAAAGTTCAAGGGGGTTGTCTTTATCTTCCCGCAGCAAGGGAAACATCTCGGAATGCTGTACTCCTCTGCCTGCAGTCATCCATTGTACGTCGCCCTGGCCAAAACGACCTGCAGCTCCCAGGGAATCGGAATGATCACAAAACCCTTTGTTTACAATAGTGATGGTTTCAAAACCCCGATGAG